>JAJQCI010000097.1 GCA_021202835.1 Clostridiales bacterium
TTAATCTCTGTATTGGGTATTTACCATATACCCCCGGTTATTGTCAGATAAATAGATTTTTTTCCGCCTTGCTGCGGCGGAATGTAAAATTAACGCTCTTGGTGTTATATGATTGTTATTATCGGATGCAGCTGTGTCTGCCCTGTATAATAAGACCGGTTTATTCGCTTCGAATTTCTTTTCTGTAGGCGCCGGGGGACATTCCGAAGTTTTCTTTAAAAACCCTTGTGAAGGTTCTTTCGCTTTCAAAGCCGGAGAGACTGCCTATTGCCGTCACGGTGAAATCTGTCGTTCGAAGAAGCTCGGCGGCCTTTCGGCAGCGAATCTGACCCAGATAGGTTCTCAGGTTTATTTTGATTTTTTCGGAAAATATTTTAGTTATGTATACCTTGCTCACATTGAATTCCTTTGCAAGAGATTCTCTTGTTATGGGCTCGGAATAATTTGTGTCTATATAGTTAATTATTTTTTCGGCCAAATTTTTTATGGGTATTCTTGTACGCCGGGTTATTTCGGTTTTGCCGTAGAGATCTGAAAAAATTATAAGAAGATAACCCAGCTTTTTTTCAACTGGCATATTTTTATCTATTGTTTCAAGGGCATAAACCGTTTCGGCGTCTATTCTTTTTTTCGGTATAACAGGGGTTTTGGTATAGGCGGAATCAGCAAGGGGAAAAAGCGTCAAAAGATAAGCCGGGTCAAAAACAAGAATAAGCTCGTCGGCGCTGTTTCCCGGTTTTTTAAAATAAGCATGTGCGGTGTCGGGAAAAACAACGGCGGCCTCTCCCTGTCTTACGGCGTAGGGCCTTCCCTCAACGGTTATATACTGTGTTCCCGAAAAAACATAGAGAATTTCTACATATTTGTGCATATGCTCCTTAAAGCCAAGCTGTTTTTTATTATGTATTACCGAAAAATCAGACTTTAAAACTTCATAAAACAGTGACATTTTTATTACGCCCCTAAAACTGTATACTTTTTGTCCTAAATCTTATACTTTGCGGCTTTAATTATAAACCTTTTAAAGGTATAATACAAGTATAAAAGTGGGAAAGGAGCTGAGTTTTTGTTAAAAAAGCTGTTTTGTATATCTTTTGTCTTAACTTTATGCCTTAATACGGCAGTATGGGGAGGAGATGATATGGCCGGAGACAGAAAAGTGCTTTATGAAAAAATAATCGAATCGGGAGATTTTGCCGATGTAACCCTTTGGGGAGACTATATTGCGGCCCTGTCGAAGGATAAACACAGCCTGAGCTATACCTATATGGGCAGTGTCTGGGTTGACATAAGGCTTGATACATTTGAAGAAAGCGACATAGATGTAAGCAGTAACACTGTTTTCACAATAAACGATATAGAGGGTTACGGCGGCCAGCTTTATGCCGCCTGTGACGGAGGGCTGGTTATTGTTATTACAGACTGTCAAAAGTGCTACAAGCTTAAGAAGGTTTGTGATTTTGACATAAATGAAATAATTTTTTCGGGAACACAGGCCGAAATTTACGGAAAGGAGGGAGAGTGTGAGCTTTTGCCCGTTAATGTCTTAAGGCAGAATAAGATTGACCCGTCAGAGGTTATAAATATGACCGTTAACGGAGCCATTCTTATAGACGTCAGGGACAGAGCCGACTTTGAAGCCGAAAGTGTTCCCGGTTCTGTTAATATACCTATAGATGAAATAGAGTGTATTAAAAGCTATCCCGGAGACAGCGTTTTGATTTTCTGCTGTTACAGCGGAGGCCGCTCTGAGAGGGCGGTTAAAACGGCTTTGGAATACGGCTTTGTAAATGTTTACAATGCAGGAGGATTTAAAGACATCCTCTCAGGTAATTAAGGAGGGAGAAAATGAAGCGAAACTTAAAAAGATTAATTTCCGCAGGGCTTGCCGCAGTTATGACACTGACGGGAACAAGCTTTACAGGCGCTGCGGTTACAGGGGAGGACGGTATGCTTCCATATCAAAACGAAAGCTTATCATTTGAAGAAAGAGCGGCTGACCTTGTTTCGAGAATGACTCTTGAAGAAAAGGTTGCCCAGCTGGGCCATTCCGATTCGGACATTTCACGATTGGGCATAAGCAAATATTATTATTGGAGAGAGGCTCTTCACGGCGTCGCCAGACAGGGCAAGGCTACAAGTTTCCCCTCTTCTCTTTCAATGTCAAATACATGGGACACCGACCTTATGGCGCAGGTGGCCGACGTTATATCAACTGAAGCCAGAGGAATGGCCGCCAAAAACGGCACCTCAGACCTTTCATACTGGAGCCCCACTGTAAATATGGCAAGGGACCCCAGATGGGGCAGAAATGACGAAACCTACGGCGAAGACCCCTACCTGACCTCTGAAATAGGCAGCGAGTTTGTTAAGGGCATGCAGGGTGACGACGATACTTATTTAAAAACAATTTCAACAATTAAACACTTTATAGCAAACAACTGTGAAGGCGAAAGACAGGGGGGCTCCTCCGTTATGGACGAACAGACCCTGAGAGACTATTACGGCAGAGCCTTTGAGGACATCGTAAAGGACGCCGCTCCAGCTTCCGTAATGAGCTCATACAACGCCACATCTATAACAAGAAACGGCGAAACACTTTACGACTACATCCCCTCAACAGCCAACGAATATCTCTTAACAGAGCTTTTGAGAAGCAAATGGGGTTTCCTCGGCTATGTTGTAGGTGACTGCGGCTCGGTAAACAATTTGAATTCAAGAGCCACATATAAGAGAACCCTTTTCCCGGACGCAGAGGTTCTCTCGGAGGTTCCCCAGTCGGCAACAGCGGCCCTTGCTATTCAGGCCGGAAACGACCTTGACTGCGGCTCGGTTTCACAGGCAACATTATATGAAGCCGTTGAAGAGGGCTATTTAAGTGAGGAAGAGCTTGATTTTGCAGTTTACAGACTTTTTCTTCAGAGATTCAGAACAGGTGAGTTCGACAGCAATGTTTCTTATAAGAGTATAAGCTCCTCTGTTTTGGAGACCGCAGAGCACGTTGCCCTTGCGGAAACAGCCGCCGAGGAAAGCTGGGTTCTTCTTAAAAACGAAGACGACATACTTCCCTTTGCAGACACTGTTAAAAATGTAGCCATTGTAGGCGATTTGGCCGACACAACCTATTTGGGCGACTATTCAGGCGAGCCTACAGACACAACCTCTCCCTATGAGGGCCTTCAGCAGGTTCTTGCGGAAACTCATCCCGGTGCTGAGGTTCACTGGCTGGGCAATGTTGACGACAGCACGGTTATATTTAATCTTAAATCACTTACACTTGTTAAAACCGACGGAACAGCCGTTTCGATTGATCTTTCAAAGGCCACAGACACAAGCGGTCTTACCGTAAGCGGTTCATCGCTTATAAACGTAACCTCATGGGGCACGGCGGTTATAAAGAATGTTGACTTTTCGGATGTTGCTTCCGTAAAGGCCGAAATTTCAACAGGCTATGACTCACCCGGCGGAAGCCTTCTTCTGGGCTACGGCAGCAGTACGCTTCAGGTCGCTTCACTTGACACACAGACAACGGCTTCTCTTGATGACTATGCTGAAGTAACGGCGGCCTACACAGGCACCGACGGCGGCTATAACTCCACAGCCGACCTTTATTTAAGCGTTTCCGCAAGCTCGGAGTTTTCCGTTGATGCCTATAAGACACAGCTTGACGAGGCCGACGTTATTATAGCCTACGGCACAACGACAACCTCAGACGCTAAAGAGTCAAACGACCGTTCTTCTATAGCCATGCCCTCACACGAGGCCCATGTAGCCGAGATTTCGGCGGCTTACCCCGATAAGACAGTTGTTGTTTTACAGACTGTGGGCCAGATGGATGTTTCAACATTTGAAGATAACTGTAAGGCTATTATTTGGAGCTGCTACAACGGCCAGAAGCAGGGTCTTGCCCTTGCTAAAATTTTAGCCGGTCAGGTAAACCCCTCCGGCAGACTTTCCACAACATGGTATGACCCGGCAGACCTTCTTAAGATGCCTATTAACACAACAAAAAAGACAACAGACAGCGAAGGCATTACATGGTCAAGAAACGAAAACTATAAAATAAGACAGGAAACAGACTACCCCGGAAGAACCTATCAGTATTATAACGGAACTCCCGTTTACTCCTTCGGCTACGGCCTTACATATACCGACTTCGAATATTCAAATCTGAATATTTCCGACACATCGGTTGACGCAAACGGCAGCATAACCGCCAGCGTTACAGTTAAAAACACAGGCGACAGAGAGGGCAGTGAAGTAGTTCAGCTTTATATAACCTCTCCCGGCGGCGACGGCGTAAACCTTCCTCTTAAACAGCTTAAAGGCTTTAAGAGAGTTACTCTCGGAGCAGGCGAGTCGGCAGTTGTTTCAATAACAGTTGACATTCCCGACCTTCACTTCTACAGCGAAGCTACACAGACGGAATATGTTCCTGCCGGGGGATATACCCTTATGGTAGGGCGTAACGCCGACGACAGCGCTATGCTTTCAAAGACATTTACCGTAACAGGCAGCCTTGACAGCAAGTTAAGCGTTGTAAGCGCTGTTCCCTCGGGAATCAGGGTTGTAGGCGCTGTAAATGATGACGGAACTCTTGACGTAACCCTTACATCTGTTGAAGCAAACGTAACAGCCTATATGTCAGACGAGGCGGCTGTTGAACTCAGCCCCTCAAACACAACCTATACATCAAGCGACGAGAGAGTTGCCGTTGTTGACGAAAACGGCCTTATAACAGCCGGAACAGAAGACGGCACGGCAATAATTACCGCAAGCGTAACCGCTGACGGCGTTGCTGTTTCAACGGATATCCCTATAGTTTGTCAGACAAAGGCCGCCGTTACAGAAGAAATGATAAACGACGCCCTTACAAGGCTTAAAACAGCCTATGAGTCATATACAAGCAGTGACTACTCCGACACAAACTGGGCTTTAATTACAACAGCATATGAAGAAGCCGTTTCCTCTGTAAAGGTTGAAAAGGATTCCGACATTTTGGAGGAAACCACAACATCAGCAATTGAATATATGGCTTCTATCAGGGTTAAGCCTGCTTCAGGAACGTCAATTTACACAATAGACAAGACAAACGACACTGTTTACGGCACAATCGAAACGGAAATTTCTTATCACGGCGACGATATGGAGCCCACGGCGGTTCTTATTGCGGCGGTTTATGACGAAAACGGTGTTCTTGAAAGATTGGACCAAAAGGAAATAGGCGACAGCGGAGACTATATTTTAGACGGCCCATATACAAACAAGGATAAAATGGAGCTTTATATCTGGGACGGAATCGACACAATGAAGCCCTTGAGCGAAAAGCTTGACCATACGTTCACAATCGCCGATGACACTTCGATTATTGTTTATAACTTTACCGACAGCGACTATGATGACTATTTCGATTCTACAGATGATGTTGCCCTTCCTACGGTAAACGGCCTTAACGGCTACGGCGGTTTCAACACGAAGAGCGCTAAATATTCCTATACCGTTGCCGGAACAACCTATAACTTTACAAGAGGCTTACAGGCGGGCTTGGGAAGTACAACCAGAAGATGTCTTTACTTTACGCCCATAAGCAACGCCAGCTATACAAAGTGTACTGTTACCGTTCTTTTCAACAGCCCGAGCGCAGACAGATATCAGGGTATTTATCAGGGCGGAGCCGAGCTTGCCAAGTCAACAACATATGACACAAGCGGCCTTAACGAGGTAACAGCTGAAATAACCGATTTCACACAGCCCGTTTATACCTACGGCGGCGGCAGCAACAAGTATGTGTTTGCCATAATCGCCGCATATGAGTAATATCGCCGAAGGAGGGAGATTAAAATGAAAAAATTTGTAAAAATAATTGTTTCCGCTTTGACAATAGCGGCAATGAACACCTCCGTTTTCGGTGCGGCTGTTGACATAAGCGGCGTAACGGTAAATTCCGACGGAACTGTTTCCGCTGAGGTAACCGTAACCGACCCGGAGGAGGATATGCAGTATACAATGCTTGTGTATAAAACCGACTCAGAGGGCGGCTATACCACAGATGACGCAGTATATATAAACCAGCTTAAAAGCGGAGAATATTCCGAAAGCTCAGAGGGAGTCAGCTTTGACATAACCCTTGACATAGCGGAGGGTCAAAAATACCTTTTGAGACTGGGGGCTACCGAAACAGAAACTCCCGATGAATATGCCTTTGACAGCACAACCGACACAACAGGCGGCGGAAGCGGCGGAGAAATAACAGGCCTTTACGGCGACGCCGACTTAAACGGTGTTCTCACGGCAAATGACCCGGCTGTTGTTTTAAACGGCGTTTTGGATTCATCATTTGTAATAAAAGCTGAATTCGAGCTTACCGATGTAGACGGTGACGGTGAATTAACCGCCGCAGACGCAGCGCAGATTTTATCAAAGGTTCTTAATTCGGCCTATAGCTTTACAGTCGAAGAATAATAAACCTTTTATAATAAAAGGAGCCTGCCGCAGAACCGATGATTTTCGGTTTCTGCGGCAGACTTTTTTATTACAGGGCAGACTGCTTTAATATTTTCAGTTCATCCTCCGTAAGGGGACGGGCTTCCCCCTCATTTAAATCCCCGGGCAGAGAAAGACCGGCGAAGGATATTCTTTTTAAATATGTTACCTCCACTCCGACCTCGTACATCATTCTCTTTACCTGATGAAATTTTCCCTCGCTTATTGTAAGCCGTGCCTTAGTCTGGCCCTTTTCGGAAGAAATTATTTTAAGCTCAGCCGGCTTCAGTTTAAGCCTTCCGAGGGAAAGGCCCTCTTCGAAAAGCTCCGGTGCGTTTTCGGCGGCTTCTCCCGTTCCCTCCAGATAATATTCTTTGTTTACGTGGTGTTTGGGGGAGAGAAGCCTGTGAGAAAGCTCTCCGTCGTTTGTTATTATAAGAAGGCCGGTTGTGTCCTTGTCGAGCCTTCCCATTGTAAAAAGCCCTTTTCTTTTAAGGCTTTGGGGCAGAATATCAAAAACGGTTTTGTCTTTTTTATCTTCAGAGGCGCAGACAAACCCGGCCGGCTTGTTCATAATAATATAAACAAGGCTTTCGCCGTCTATAGTTTTTTCGCCTAAGCTGACTTTTTCGGCGGTTTCGTCAAACTTATATTCCGGAGAGGAAACTGTTTTGCCGTCTATTTTTATTTTTCCCGATTTTATAAGGGTCTTAGCTTCTTTTCTTGTTATGTTTTTATGTTCACTTATGTATTTGTCAAGTCTTATCATTAAATTCCTCCTGTATGTAATTTTGCGGCAGTGGCACGGCCGAACTGTAAAGGAAAATTTTAAAAATTATAAAATTTTCATATACAAAAAACAAAATATTTGGTATAATCGTATTATAAAGAGAAACCATAGGGGCTGTTTTGCTCCCATATATTATAACACATTTCAGGAGGAAATACAAATGGCAGTAATTGATGAAGGCATCAGACTGGAAAACAATAACACCATAAGCTTCGGAAACTATGAAAGAACAGAAAAGCTTAAGGTAGAGAATTTTGAATTTAACAATGATTTGTATAAGGTAAGAACTCACAATTTGGTAACAAGACTTTCGAAAAACGGCAGTCTTGTCTTAGAGGCTGTTCCCGGGGCGGCTGTCTTCAACTTTATTTCGGACGCTAAGAAAACAAAGTTCAGCGCCGCAGGCTTGGGTCAGACTCAGTTTACACTGGGGCTGGAGGACGACACAAACTATGATTTAACCGTTGACGGGCTTAAAATAGGTACGGTTCATGCTCGCTTCGCAGGCAAGCTCAGCTTTTCGGCGGCTCTTTCCGATACGCCGGTTGAAATAAAGCTGGTTAAAAGATAATGGCTAAGACAAAAACTAAATTTGTCTGTTCAAATTGCGGCTATGAAACGGGAAAGTGGCTGGGGAAGTGTCCTTCATGTGGAGAGTTTGCCACGCTTAACGAAGAAAATGTCGCCGAGGATAAATCTCGCTTTGCTTCAAGGCTCACTTTTTCAGGCTCATCAAATCAGCCTAAAATTCTGTCTGAAATCTCCGAGCTTGATTCAAAAAGAGTCAAAACAGGGGTAGGCGAGCTTGACAGAGTTCTCTCAGGCGGCCTTGTAAAAGGCTCCTTTACTCTTGTAGGGGGTGACCCGGGCATAGGAAAATCTACTCTTCTTATACAGGTTTGCAGACGGCTGGGAGAGGTTGGCCAAAAAATTCTCTATGTTTCGGGAGAGGAGTCGGCTTCTCAGGTTAAAATGAGAGCGGAAAGACTTGACATAAAAACAGACAGGCTTTATATTTTGAGCGAAACAAGCCTGGGCATAATAGAAAACGCCGTAAACGAGGTTAAGCCCGATTTGGTTATAATAGACTCTATACAGACTATGTACTGTGATGAGGTGACCTCTGCCCCCGGCTCTGTTTCCCAGGTGAGAGAAAGCGGCTACAGGCTTTTGAAGCTTGCCAAACAAAACGGCATAACCGTTATAATCGTGGGGCATGTTACAAAAGACGGCCAGCTTGCCGGGCCCAGAGTTTTGGAGCATATGGTTGACACAGTTCTCTATTTTGAGGGCGACAAAAATTTTACCGGCAGGATTTTAAGGTGTGTAAAAAACCGTTTCGGCGGTACAAATGAAATAGGCATTTTCGATATGACGGGAAAAGGACTTGTTGAGATTAAAAATCCTTCGGAGCACCTTTTAAGCGGCAGACCCCAAAATGTTTCCGGTTCGGCCGTAACCTGTTCTATAGAGGGCAGCCGCCCCCTGCTTTTGGAGGTTCAGGCCCTTGCCTCCTACACAAGCTTTGATATGCCCAGAAGAATAGTGGCCGGAACAGACTTTAACAGAGTCATTATGCTTGTTGCGGTTTTGGAAAAAAGGGCAGGCTTTAAGCTTGGTAAGTTTGACGTCTATATAAACCTGACAGGGGGAATAAGAATTTCAGAACCCTCTCTTGACGGCGCAATAGCGGCGGCTGTGGCTTCAAGCTACAGAAATTCACCCATTGACCCGGCTACGGTTATTTTCGGTGAAATAGGGCTTACGGGAGAGCTTAGGGGCGTGACTATGTGTGAAAAGCGCATAACGGAAAGTGCCAAGCTGGGCTTTAAAAATATTATTATTCCTGCGGCAAACGCAAAGGAAATACCCAAGGATATAAATGCAAATGTAAGATATGCTGAAAACATAAACAGGCTTTTGAGCCTTATATTATAAAAACACATTATCAGAATATAAAAATAATTACAAAACATTTTACGGGAGGCTAATTTATTATGGCTTTATATGAAACATGGTACAGAACGGCATATAATCAGCAGGGCGGAATCGTTCCGGCTGTTTGGAACGACTATATGCCCAAGGAACAAAAAATATATGAATATCTTCTTGAAAATAAAGTAAACAAGCTTGAGGGAACAGTTAAGGAGCTTGCGGAAAGATTTGATATGTCACCTGTTTATATGACGGGCTTTATCGACGGAATTAATGAAGCCTTGGACGAGGCCGTTAATTTGGAAAACTTTACCGAAGACAACGAGGTAAGCTTAAGCTTTGACTTTGAAGCCCTTTATAAGAAAATGGTTGAATACAAGGCCGAAACACTTTACGGGCTTCCCCAGTGGGAGGGAATCTTCACCAGAGAACAGCTTGATATTTTCTATAAGGAACAGAAGCATTCAAAGACAATTGTAAAGGAAAAGAAAATAGGCAGAAATGACCCCTGTCCCTGCGGAAGCGGCAAAAAATATAAAAAATGCTGCGGGGCTAACAAATAAAATGGAAACTCTGTTCTGCAGTATAGGCAAAGACAACCCAAAGGCTTCGAATGATGTTTTTAAAAAGGCGGCGGAAATTATAAAGGGGGGAGGGCTTGTGGCCTTCCCTACCGAAACGGTTTACGGTTTGGGGGCAAACGCTCTTGACAGGACGGCTGTCAAAAAAATTTATGAGGCAAAGGGCAGACCCTCGGATAACCCACTTATCGTTCATATTTCATCTCTGCCCGAGCTTAAAACCGCAGCAAAGGAAATAAGCCCCAAGGCCGAAAAGCTGATTGACGCTTTTTGGCCGGGGCCTCTTACCATTATTTTTAAAAAGAACGATATTATACCCTTTGAAACATCGGGAGGGCTTGATACGATTGCCGTAAGATTTCCCGAAAATCCGGCGGCGAGATATTTTATAAGAAGCTGCGGCCTTCCTATAGCGGCCCCCAGCGCAAACACCTCCGGCAGGCCCAGCCCCACATCGGCCAAACACGTTCTTTCCGACTTAAACGGAAAAATAGATATGATTATAGACGGAGGAAGCGCCAAATTCGGGCTTGAATCCACAATAGTCAGCACCGTGGGAGATGAAATAACCCTTCTTCGCCCCGGTTCTGTTACGACAGGGATGCTCGAAAGCGTTGTGGGAAAAATTAAAATCGACAAAACAATTCTTGTTAAGCCCGATGAAAACCTGCGCCCTCTTGCGCCGGGAATGAAATATAAGCATTATTCTCCTCTTTGCAATATAACAATAGTAAAGGGAGATAGAGACAAAGTAATTAAAGCTATGGCGGAGCTTGCCGAAAGGGCAGGAGAAAAGGGCGAAAAAACGGGCATAATAACAACTGCGGAGGACAGAGCTTTTTTCGAAAACAGGGGTTTTGAGCTTTTAAGCTTAGGCAGAGAAACCAGCCCCGAAACAATAGGGGCCGGACTTTTGAGGGTTTTAAGAACCTGTGACGATCTTCATTTAAGCTCTGCCTTTATAAAGGCCTTTCCCGAAGAGGGAATCGGGCTTGCAATAATGAACCGTCTTAAAAAGGCGGCAGGTTATAACATAATCGAGGTATAAGGTTCGGTGATTTAAGTGAATATAATTTTTGTATGTACAGGAAATACCTGCCGAAGCCCTATGGCCGAGGCGGCAGCAAAATATATCATAAACGGACACTCATTTTCTTCGGCAGGGCTTATGGCCTATGAAAATATGCCTATGAGCAGAAACGCCGAGCTGGCACTGGAGGAAAGAAAAATACCTTACACGAACCATTTCTCACGGAGCATTAAGCCTGAAGATATAGAGAGGGCGGATATTATTCTCACAATGTCCTCAAGCCATAAGGCGGCTTTTGGCGGATTGGCCGGTGACAAGGTTTTTACCCTTAAGGAATATTCTCTGGGTACTTACGGAGATATTGCAGATCCTTTCGGCGGTGATTTGGAAGAATATATTAAGTGTCTCGATGAAATAACTGAATGCATTTATGCTTTAAAGGAGAGATTAAAATGATTGCTGTGGGCTGCGACCAAGGGGGCTTTGCCCTTAAGGGAGTAATAATAGATTATTTAAAAGAAAAAAATATAGAATACAATGATTTGGGAACCTACACCGAGGATTCGGTTGACTATCCCGTGTATGCAAAAAAGGTGGCGGAGGCTGTTCTTTCCGGTGAAGCCGAAAAGGGTATTCTTATTTGCGGAACAGGTATAGGCGTAAGCATAACCGCAAACAGATATAGGGGCATAAGGTGTGCTCTTTGCGGAGATGTTTTTTCCGCAAAGGCAACAAGGGCTCATAACGACAGCAATGTTTTGGCTCTGGGCGGCAGAGTTGTGGGGGCAGGGCTTGCAGTTGAAATTGTAGACGCCTGGCTTAATACGGAATTTTCACATGAAGAACGCCATCAAAGAAGAATCGATATGATGGATTAAAACAAAGGAGGTATTATAATGGGTAAACTTGTAATAGTAGATCATCCCCTTGTACAAAGCAAAATAAGGAGAATAAGAGATAAGGAAACAAGCAATAAGGAATTCAGAGAGCTTGTGAGTGAGCTTGCGTCCATTATTGTATATGAGGCAACGAGAGATCTGCCCTTAAGAGATGTTGAAATTAAAACGCCTCATGAAAAAACAGTGGGAAAGCAGCTTGACTGCAAGGTTGTTTTTGTGCCTATTTTAAGAACGGGCATAAATATGGCCGACGGGGCTTTGGGGCTTATTCCAACGGCAAAGGCCGGACACATAGGTATATACAGAGACCCCGATACTTTACAGCCTATAGAATATTACTGCAAGCTGCCCAAGGAAGAAAGCAACCTGAGAGTGTTCATTCTCGACCCCGTTATTGCAACAGGCGGAACGGATACACAGGCGATTAACTTTCTTAAGGAGAGAAACATAAACAATATAACCCTCATAACCCTTATTTCCTCTCCCGAAGCAGTAAAGAAAATTCAGGGCGAACATAAGGACGTGGATATTTACACGGCAGCTCTTGACCGGTATGTAAATGAAGAGGGCTATGTTCTTCCCGGCGTAGGAGATGTAGGCTACAGACTTTTCGGCACAAAATAAGGGAAGAGGAGAAATACTTTGACCTCTGCGTTTTGTTGAAGGAAAGTTTGTCGTTATGCTTGAACATCAGTCCACAATAAACAACAATATGCCACTTAGGTTTTTGCTGTATGCCGCTTATATATACGAAAATATTCTCGAAAGCGACAACATTTACAAAACACAGCTTATAAAGCTTCCCGAACCGGAGTTTATAGTTATTTACAATGGGTGGGAGTTTTGTGAAAAGGAAAAGGAACTAAAGCTGTCGGATGCATTTTACAATGATAATTATAAACAGCTTGAGCTTAAGGTGAGAGTTATTAACATAAACGAAGACAGTAATCCCGAAATTTTGGCACGGTCTGAAAGCCTTGAGGGATATTCAAAGCTTGTGGGAATAACCGAAAGCCTCAGAAAACAGGGTATGAGCCTTGACAATGCTATAAGAGAGGCCCTTAAAACCTGTCTGGATAATGATTTACTGAAGGGCTTTATACTCGAAAACTATCGGGAGGTGAGCAGTATGTTAAGAACTGAATTTAACTTAGATGACGCAAAAATAATCTGGAGAATGGAAGCTCTTGAGGAAGGCAGAGAAGAAGGCAGAGAAGAAGAACGGCTTAAAAATGCCAAAAAGCTGCTGCAAAACGGCTTTGAAGCCGAAAGAGTTTCTCAAATTTTAGAGATACCCTTAAGCGAGGTTGAAAAGTTAATAAAAAAATAAAAAATGCAGAAAGAGTTATTTCCTGCATAAGAGAGGGGTCTTAAAATGGCTCATGACTGGCTTTTATATATTGCTGCGTTTTCGATAGCCTTTGGGGTTTGTCTTGTGACGACGCCATATGCTAAAAAAATCGCAAAAAAGCTGGGGGCGATAGATTATCCTAAGTCGAGAGGCTTAAATAAGGAGCCTATGCCCTTAATGGGGGGCTTGGCTATGGTGGCAGGCTTTTATGCCGCACTTTTTATAGTTTCGCCCTTTTTATCAAATCTGTCGAAAAGGCAGTTTATCGGCTTTGTTATCGGCGGAATTTTAATAGTTATAACAGGTATGTTTGATGACGCCTATGAGCTTTCGCCGAAGGTCAAATTTTCGGCACAGCTCGTAGTTGCCGTTATAGTGGTACTTTCGGGAATAAGGCTTGATTTTGTAATGTATCCCCTTTGGGAATATTTAAAAGGCTTTTCCCCGATTCTTACCATAATATGGATAATAGGCATTATAAACGCCGTTAATCTTATAGACGGCGTAGACGGCCTGGCGGCAGGGGTTACATCAATCGCTTCAATCTGCCTTATGATTTTATGTATAATTTCCGGTACGGAGCTTGCCGTTGTTCTGACTGCGGCTTTGGCAGGGAGCTGTTTGGGCTTTCTGCCCAGAAACTTCAGCCCGGCGGAAATTTATATGGGTGACACGGGCTCAACCTTTTTGGGCTATGTTTTGGGTGTTTCCTCTTGTATAGGCGTTTTTAAATCCTACGCCATACTTTCAATAGTGCTTGCGGTTTTGGCTATGGCTCTGCCTATACTTGATACGGCTTTTGCTATTATAAGGCGTGCCGTTAACCATAAGCCCATAATGATGGCCGACAGAGGTCATCTCCACCACAGGCTCATCGACAGCGGCTATACTCACAGACAGGCTGTTATAATTCTTTACGGTTTAAGCACTGTCAGTGCAATTGTAGCCATACTTATTGCCATTCAGGACTACAGGGCAACCATAGTTGTGGCAATTTTCTTCGTTATACTTATTACAATGTTGTATACTTACAGAAAAAGACTTAATCAGGATGATGATAAAAAATGAAATTTTCAAATAAATTCGGTACGGAAAAGCCCAGTATATTTATGGAGCTTATAAATGAAAAAAACAAAATTATAAACAAGGGCGGAGAGGTTTTCGATCTTTCTATAGGCACCCCCGACTTTAAGCCCGAAGGGTATATTATGGATGCTGTTTCAAAAGCGGCTCTTGACCCGGAAAACTACAAATACGGAATAACGGATCGCCCCGAGCTTGTTTCTGCTGTTACAGACTGGTATAAAAACCGCTACGGCGTCAGCCTTAAGCCTGAAAACATAACAAGCGTAAACGGCTCGCAGGAGGGTATCGCCCACATCTGTTTTCCCCTTATAAACGAGGGAGATGTTGTCCTTGTACCCGATCCCGGCTATCAGATTTTTTCTTTCGGGCCTGAAATGGCCGGAGCCGAGATAGTCAAAATGCCCCTTCTGAAAGAAAATAATTACCTAATAGATTTTGACGCCATTCCAGAAGAAACCGCCAAAAAAGCGGCTGTTATGATAGTGTCATACCCCTCAAACCCCACAACGGCAGCTGCCGACAAGGCCTTCTATCGCCGTTTGGTGGCTTTTGCAAAGAAATATGACATCATTGTTATTCACGATAATGCCTATTCAGAGCTTGTTTATGACGGTGAGCCCGGCGGCTCTTTTCTTGAAACGCCCGGCGCTTTCGATGTTGGAATAGAGTTTAACTCTCTTTCAAAAAGCTATAATCTGACAGGCCTTCGTCTTTCATTTGCCTTGGGAAATGCCGAGATTATTTCACGCTTCAAAGCCTTTCGTTCGCAGATAGACTACGGAATTTCCGGCCTTATTCAGACTGCGGCTGTTGCTGCCTTAAGGGGAGATTCCGACAGCACTGTTAAATTAAGGAAAAGCTATAAGGAAAGACGTGATTTTCTCTATGAGGAGCTTAACAAAATAGGCTGGAAGGTGCCCAAAAGCCCTGCTACAATGTTTATGTGGCTGCCAAAGCCCAAAGCCTATAAAACCTCTATGGATTTTTGTATGGACCTCCTTTATAAAGCAGGAGTTGTTGTTGTTCCGGGAAACACCTTCGGCGAGCTTGGCGAAGGCTATGTAAGGCTTGCCCTTGTTCTGCCTGTCGAAAAGCTTAAAATTGCTGTTGAGAGAATAAAAAACAGCGGCATAAACCTTGAAACGTAAAATATAATTTATGAGCAGGAAATATTTTGTAAAAAAGAATTATTTTGGAAAGACTGTGTTTATGCTTTTATATGCATTTATAATTTTTGTGTCGGGCATTGCTGCATACCGTTTCCCCGATACCGTGCCTGCCGTTTTAATTATTTTGTTTTTTTGCGGCTGTTTGACGGCGGCTTTAATCAGGTGCGCAAAAAGCTGCGGTTTATACATTGACGGAGATAAAATATATTATAAAGACGTTTTATCTTCAAAGAGCAAAGCTATTAACCCGAAAGAAATCAAAGGTATAAAAACCGTCAGGACGGAAAGCCCGAACCACAGACACAGCCTAAGCCCTCACATTAGACACAAAGGGCAATATCTTTACATTATGATACTTACCGGCGAAACAAACGCAGATATGCTTCTTTCAAACTACGGAGATATATCCTTTTGCCGCAGATTTAAAAATCACATTTTGTGCAGTGTGACATATAATGAAGCCGTTATGAACGAGCTTCTTCGGCTGAACCACGATATAGAGATAATTAACCACCGATATTTGGGAAAAATAAAGCCAACGTGTGAAAAAATACCGGGCAGGATATGAAAAAAAGGAGGGGAGAATTTATGGATGAAATTATAAAATGGCTTATAATATTTATAGTGCTTCTGGTGATAGAGATAGTCACCGTGTCTCTTATTTCAATTTGGTTTTGCGTAGGCGCTGTGGCGGCTATGGCGGCGGCTTATCTGGGCTTCGGCCTTGAGGTTCAGCTGGGGGCCTTTGCCCTTGTGTCGGCTGTTTCACTTATTGCCGCAAGACCCCTCAAGAAGCACGTTAAAAAAGCCGTTCAGCCTACGAATGTAAACGCTCTTGTGGGTAAAATAACATATGTAACGTAGTACAAGGAAACCAAGGCCGCCAAGGGCGAGATTAAAAAAACCAACGTTTTTAATTGGGCAAAAAGCCTAACCGGCCGGCCGCTGCCAAAAGGTACTAAGGTAACTATTAAGGAAATCAAGGGAGTTAAAGCGCTGGTAGAAGAAGCCGGCGAGTAAAGGAGGAGACATTATGATAGCATTTCTGGTTTTGATTATTTTAATTATTTGGCTTGTGGCTATGAACATCAAAATCGTTCCCCAGGCACACGCCTATGTTGTTGAAAGACTTGGGGCCTTTTATCAGGTTTGGGACGTTGGCCTTCACTTTGCCATACCCATTATAGACAAGGTTTCGAAGAAAATCGTTATGAAGGAGCTTGTAGCGGACTTTCCGCCCCAGCCTGTTATAACCAAAGACAATGTAACAATGCAGATTGACACTGTTATATATTTACAGGTCACAGATCCCAAGCTTTACACCTATGGCGTTGAGAACCCTATGAGGGCCATCGAAAACCTCACAGCCACAACTCTGCGTAACATTATAGGCGAGCTTGAGCTTGACCAGACTCTTACCTCAAGAGACATCATAAATTCCAAAATGCGTCTTATTCTGGACGAAGCCACCGACCCCTGGGGAATTAAAATAAACAGGGTTGAGCTTAAAAACATTATGCCGCCGGCTGAAATTCAGGATTCTATGGAAAAGCAGATGAAGGCAGAAAGAGAAAGACGTGAAAAAATCCTTCAGGCGGAAGGCGAAAAGAGAAGCGCCGTTCTTGTTGCAGAAGGCAAGAAGGAATCAGCTATTTTAGCGGCAGAAGCCGACAAGGAAGCTAAAATCAAGGTTGCGGAAGGTGAAGCTGAGGCCATAAGAATAGTTCAGGAGGCCAGAGCCCTTGCAATTAAAATGATGAACGAGGCTAACCCCACAGAAAAGGTTCTTACGCTTAAAAGCTTCGAAACCTTCGAAAAGGTGGCCGACGGCAAGGCAACCAAAATTATCGTTCCCTCTGATATTCAAAACATGGCCGGAACAATAACCGCCTTGGCCGAAACCCTGAAGAAATAAGCTTCGGTTTATGTATGTATAAGAAAGGAAGTATGTTCTTATGAAAAATCCTGACAAATTTCCTAACGCCGACACAATAGAAGCCATAGAAGAATTGGAAAAAGGCGGCGGCTTTAAGTTTGAAGGAACTACAGAGGAGCTTTTTGCCGTATTGACGGAAAGTTAATTTTGAAATATAAGAGAGGTAATTATATGTACACTATGTCGGAAACTACAAAAAAAAATTTGGAAGAATCTTTAGGTATCAGTCTGCCTGAGCTTAGCAAAGTGTCGGCAGACGAAGAAAGAGAATGGATAGAAAAAAAGATAGGCAAAAAGCTGACTTTCAGTAAAAAAAGAAAGCATAGAATAATCGGCAGAAGAAATCCTTTGCTTTCAAGAAAAAGAATCTGTACGATTGAAGATCTTGAAGAAAAAAGCATTGAGCTGTTTGGAGTTTAAATACAGACTCATCTGTCAAGGTATATAATCCAAGATAGCAAAAAGGGCCGAGATACAAAACATTTGTAACGAGGGCGAAATATATTTGTTATACGAAACATCATATA
>JAJQCI010000244.1 GCA_021202835.1 Clostridiales bacterium
TTGTCATATCAGAAACACAATTGTCAAAATCCATATCCTTATGATAGTTTAAAACACCCAGCAATTCCTGAATAATAAGCAGAACATCATCCTCATCGGAATCCTCGCTTTTAACGGAAACAACCCTGCCGGTCATTTTATTTTTGACGGTAAGTGTTCCCCAAATTGTATTATAAGTTTTTTTTAAAAACATAGCTTTACTCCCTCTGATTAAAACTCAAGTGAAAGCTTACAATTGATTTTGGATAAATTTTTTATGGTGTCTGCCGAAAAATTAATTGTAAAAAACTCGTTTACCGCCGGTTCTGTAATAATATACAATACAATATTCGGAAAATCACAAGTTCTCAGATAATCATTAAGTTCATCAGCATTGTCAACAAATTTCTCCAAAAATTTGCCAAGCTGAATATTGATATCATCTGTTTGTTCATAATGTGTGGTATAACAGCAATAAGACATTCTCTCGGAAGGCTTTCTCATTCGGTCTAATACGCTTAAGCGGTAATTGTATCTGACATCCGTTGAATGATTGGGAATTAAACCCGTAATGTCGACAATTTTTTCAACATCAAAAGATTTTGCTGTTATCTGCAAATCAAATCGAATGTTTAAGTGACTTTTTGAATTCATATTCTCTCCTGTCGGCTTCAAAAGCCAGTCATTGAAAAGGTGCAGCCTGCTTGCCGCTGCACCTTTGACAGATAATCATTCGTTTGCCAGCTGCATATTGTTTGTAAGCATCGTCTTAAGCTCATTAATTCTTTCTAAAGAAATCTGAGTCAGCCTGCTGATCATTCCGGGCTCTATATTTTCTTCAATCATCTTTATTGCAACATCTTCTTTGCCCTCCGCTCTGCCTTCCGCCCTGCTTTCCTTTTTGATATCACGCAAAAACATTTCGTAAATCTCATCTTGACTGTATAAGCTTATCTTAATACTGACGACCTCCTTTTCGTGTTCTTCCAGAAATTCTCTTAGGATATCCTTGGCTTTGCATATGCGCACAGTTTCTTCTATTGCCTTTCTTGTATATCCAAACTTTTTTACCTGAGCATCGAGAACCCTTGTAAATATAATATACTGTTCTATAATACCCTTACCGTTTTCAGCCGTAATTACTTTTACTCTTACCTCTAAAGCTGTTTTTTTGCCGCCGAAAAATTCTTCAGACAAGGTTATACTCTCTTTATCCGTGTTTGCACTTTTGCTGAAACAAACATAAAACTCGGGCTCGGGAATCGTAACCGGTTTTGTTCCGTATAAATTTTGCTCCGTTTCTTTAAAATACTCCTGATAAGTATGGGCTAAATACAAAAAGCTCCTTATTATTATATTCACAGATATGGTAGTCTGCGCTTCCACGAGAATAAACAGCTTATCCTTAACGGCAAAGCCCAGGTCATTTGTTATTTCTTTTATAAATATAGGTTCAAGGGTTATTGTTTTTAAATCATTTTCCGTAGTTGTTGTGTCTTCAGGATGCAGTGCACGATACAGCTGAAGAAGATATTTGCTCTCCCTGAACATTCTCGTAAAAACACTATCTTTTATATTTCTTCTTAACTCATTGTTATTTTTCTGTATAGCTGACATGTTTATAGTTTCATACTGCTCCACTTCCGAATCACTTCCCTTCCGTAATTTTATTTTAGCATAAAAAGTTTTGAATATCAACGGAAAATAAAAACATTTTTATTACTTTACATAATATAAAGTAAAATGATATTTTACAAAGCTCAGCCGATAAACTGCGGCTGAGCGGTAATATCGGAGACACAGCTGAACTTTTGCTGATAAAAGACAGGAAAGTTCCTCAAAGCTCTCCTGCCTTTTATCATTTATTTAATCGATTTTCAAAAGCTCCGTAAAAGCCTTTTCAAGGGCGTCATCGTGTTCTACCGAACGGACATAAAGAGCCAAATTAAGTGAGTTTACCGTTTCGGCATCAAGCTTTACCGTTGCCGGAATTCCCGTTTTTGTCTGGAACGTAGCAAGGGCTCGCTTTGCGTCGCCGTCGCTTTCCACCTTATAGCCCAAATATCTGAGTATATCTTTCATTTTTTCCGATTCAAGGGTGTCACTTTCGGAAACAAGATACATAGTTGAAATTTCTATGTCGGGCTCTATGCCTATACCGTTTATGGAGATTCCGTTTCTTGTGAAATACTCCAAGGTAGTAAGCTTAAGCATACCCAAGCTGGGCAGACTGGCTATTGTCTGAACAACTCCCTTGCCGTAGGTTCTTGTTCCTACGGAAAAGCCTATTTCCGATTCTTTTACGGCGCTTGTTATAATTTCGGCCGCAGACGCCGTCATTGAATTTGTCAAAACGGCTATTTCCTTAAAGGGCGTCTTTTTAAGGGTTGAAAAAGTTTCCTCAATGTTTCCCGTTTTATCCTGAGTATACATAATTCTGCCCTCGGGTATTATCTGTCTGCATATTTCAACAGCCTCTTCAACAATTCCCCCCGAATTTCCTCTCAAATCAAGTATAAGCTTATCCATACCCCTTTTCTTAGCCCATGCTACAGCTTCTCTGAATTCTTCGGCTGTTCCCGAGCCTATAACGGTAATCTTTATGTAGGCTATTTCATCAAAGTTTGTGGAAGAATCAACGGCAAAAAGCTCATCCATTTC
>JAJQCI010000129.1:0-506 GCA_021202835.1 Clostridiales bacterium
ATATTATACAATACATATATTAAGATTTCAAGACGTAATTATATTTTTAAACTTTTTTCATCTTTCGACTGAACATTGCCGAAAGTAAAAAAATTGAAAATAAAAGTACAAAACAGACTGCCGTAAGAAATTTTCCTACAGCAGTCTGTTTATTATGTTATATTCAGTTATCCAGCCTGCAAAGCCTATAAAATATCCCAAAGCTATGTCGCCGGGATAGTGTATTCCGCAGACTACTCTTGAAAGGCCCGTGAAAAATGCCAGAATCACAAAAAGAATTCCCAAAATGAATAATAAGGTGTTGTTATAATAAAGCGCCGTTTGAGTAAAAGCCAAAGCTATAACAACGGCACAGGCGGCGTGATTGCTGGGGCAGGAGGGAGAGTTTTTATGGTTTAAAAGAGGTTTTATATTAAGCTCCTGAAAGGGCCTTTTTCTGCCGAGTCTGCTCCTTATGAAATTATTTATAAGATATACCGTAAAGATATTTTTATACCCTTTACGGT
>JAJQCI010000129.1:516-2637 GCA_021202835.1 Clostridiales bacterium
GGTAAAGGCAGTGTCAGCAAAAAACCTCCTGTATAAACAGCATAGTAAAAGGGATATGAATACTTTGCAATTATTTTTGCCGTTTTTCCGAAAAATTTATGCTTCTGCCCCAAATTGAACAGAAGCATAAATATATTTTTATTCAAACCAAACACCGTCATAAACAAATTCCGCCGGGCCTGTCATATAAACATGATTATCTTCGGAACTCCAGTTTATTGTGAGTGTTCCTCCAAGAAGCTTAACGCTTACATCTGTGTCTTTTTTGCATATTCCGTTAAGAATCGCCGAAACAACAGTTGCGCAGGTTCCTGTTCCGCAGGCCCATGTTTCGCCGGCGCCTCTTTCCCAAACTTTCATTTTAAGATGAGTTTCGTCAACTACCTCCATAAATTCGGTATTTGTCTTTCTGGGAAAGTTTTCGTTTATTTCAACCTGACTGCCGTATTTTTCAACGTCAAAGCCGTCAACATCGTCAACAACCGTTACGGCATGGGGATTTCCCATTGAAACACAAGTGAATTTAAATGTTTTGTCACAAACCGTAATTTCAAGGTCTTTAACAGGGCCTTCACCCTCTCCTTTAACGGGAACAAGCTCCGGCTTAAGTATGGGTTCGCCCATATCAACCTCAACTATAGAAACCTTTCCCTTTTCGTCAAGCTTCATATCCAAAACCTTAACGCCGCCCAAGGTTTCAACAGTTATAACCGTTTTATCTGTAATTCCTCTGTCGTGAACAAACTTGCCGACACAGCGAATGGCATTTCCGCACATTTCGGCTTCTGAACCGTCGGAGTTAAACATTCTCATTCTTACGTCGCAGCTTTCACTGGGACATATGAGAACAAGCCCGTCGGAACCTGCGCCGAAGTGTCTGTGGCTTATTTTAACGGCGGTTTCGGAAATATTTTCGACTTTTTCTTCAAAGCAGTTTACATAAACATAGTCGTTTCCGCAGCCGTGCATTTTTGTAAACTTCATTTAAACAGCTCCTTTTGAGAGTATTTTTGAGAGTATTATTTAATAACCTTTATCCAGCCTTCGGGAGCTTCAATTTTGCCCATCTGAATTCCGGTTAATGTTTCATAAAGTTTCTTTGTTACAGGGCCCATTTCGTCCATACCGCTGGGGAAGCAGATTTCTTCACCGTGGTCAACAATCTTTCCTACAGGAGAAATAACAGCTGCTGTTCCGCAAAGGCCGCATTCTGCAAATTCTTTAACCTCTGCAAAGGGAACCTGTCTGTGTTCAACCTTTAAGCCTAAGTAGTGTTCTGCTACATACATAAGGGAACGTCTTGTTATTGAAGGAAGAATACTGTCTGACTTAGGAGTAACAACTGTGCCGTCTTTTGTTACGAAAAGAAAGTTAGCGCCGCCTGTTTCTTCAACATAAGTTCTTGTTGCGGCGTCAAGATACATATTTTCGTCATAGCCCTGATTGTGAGCGTCTACAATCTGATAAAGGCTCATTGCATAGTTAAGGCCGGCTTTAATGTGGCCTGTTCCGTGAGGAGCGGCTCTGTCGTAGTCACAAACTCTTATTGTAATGGGCTTTGCGCCGCCTTTGAAATAAGGGCCTACGGGAGTTGTAAATACTCTGAACTGATATTCCTCAGCAGGCTTAACACCTATAACAGCGGAGCTTCCGAAAATAAAGGGACGAACGTAAAGAGTTGCGCCTGTTCCGTAAGGAGGAACATAGTCTGCGTTTGCTTCTATTGTTTTAACAACGGCGTCAATAAACTTTTCTTTGGGATAAACGGGAATCTCAAGTCTTCTTGCTGAATTTTCGAGTCTTTCACCGTTTAAGTCGGGTCTGAAAGCTACAATATGGCCGTCAACAGTTGTATAAGCCTTTAAGCCTTCAAAAACAGTCTGAGCATACTGAAGTACACCTGCACACTCACTTATTGTAATATTGCTGTCTTCTGTAAGAACACCTTCGTCCCACTTTCCATCTTTATAGTTTGAAACAAATCTCTTGTCTGTTTTCTGATAGGCAAAGCCAAGCTTTGACCAGTCTATATCCTTTTTTGCCATAATAACATACTTCCTTTCGTAATAAACGTCTGTAAATAATGCATAAATTTTAATTTTATTATATTCAAACAAAAAT
>JAJQCI010000287.1 GCA_021202835.1 Clostridiales bacterium
TTTTCAAATGTTTTTTTGCAAGCTCTTGTTAAAAATGCACAATTGTTTGGAAAGTAATTATACTAACTTATACAATTATTTTGTAAACGGTTACATTTTAAGCCTGTTAAAAAACCTTTTCTTTCGAAAAAGCCTTTAACACTGTCAATTTATTGTTTTTGTATCCTCTCGGAGCCCTTCAGAATAAGCTCAACAGGTATTATTTTTGTTTCAATTTCGGAAGTAGGGTCGGCCAAACGCTTAAGCATCATCTGCATAGCGGCTCTGCCCATTTCCGTTTCGGAACGGTCTACAACGGAAAGCTTGAAATCAATAACATTGAAAACCTCTATAGAGTCGAAGCCTATAAGAGAAATATCTCTTCCCACCTGTAAATTTTGTTCCGTTAAATATCTTAAGCAGCCCAGCGCCATCATATTGTTGCTGGCGAATATAGCCGTTGGCGGTTCGGGCAGGCTCATAAGCTTTTTTGTCATTTCATAGGCAAGTCTTGATTTTTGGTCGCCTCTTACCATATATTCACCCCTAATGGGTATTTCATAGTCGTCCATAGCTCTTCTGTAGCCCTTTGAACGCTCATAAACACATTTTATTGAAGGATTTCCTTCAATTATGGCGATTCTGGTATGACCCTCTTTTATAAGTCTTTCAGTAGCCATATAGGCGCCTTTTTCGTTTTCGGCCAAAACCGTGCTGAACTTTCCGCCTCTTAATTCTCTGTCAACAAGAACAACGGGAATACCGTCTGCGTCGAGAATTTCAAGAAGCTCCTTTGTTTCGGCTGAAAAACAGTCAACAGGTGTGATTATTACTCCGGCCAGCTGCTGGCCTTTAACGAGTCTCAAAAACTCCTGCTCCTTCGAGCTGCTTTCGTCGGAATCGAAAAAGAAAACATTATAGCCGTTTTGTTCGGCTACGCCCGTTATACCTCTGAGAACCTTGGGAAAGAAAGGGTTTTCAATGTCCGGAAAAATCACGCCTATATTAGATGTGCTTTTTACGCTTAAGCTTCTGGCTATTGCGCTGGGGACAAAGTTGTTTTCTTCTATAACCTCCATAACCCTCTGACGGGTTTTGAGGCTCACTCTTTTGCTGTTGTTAATAACTCTGGAAACCGTTGCCGTCGAAACACCGGCCTCCTGTGCAATATCGTTAATATTCATATTGTGTAACCGCTTTCCCCCTCTCTTCTTTTTCATAATAGCATATAAAAAGGCTTTGTCAATAATAATATAGTCAATTTCACACGTTTTTGCGTTTTTTACAAAATATTTTGTGCAATTTGTATAGTTTGCACAAAATATCCTTCAGCGGCGTGTAACCGCTTTCCCAACGCTGTTATATGCCTGCAAAAAAAGCGATGACTGCCGCATCATCGCTCTTCTGTAATTTTATTTCTTTTTATTGTGTAAATAAGAAAAAGCACTGCCGAAACAAATATAATAACACTGCCCGACAGGAATATATTCTCCGCCAAGCTGCTTCCGATTAATGCCGTAAAGCCTGCAAGGCAGTAAGGCGTTACTGTGTTTCCCAAATTAGCCCCCACAAGCAAAAACGAGGTCGAAAGAGTTTCGGTCCCCTTTTGGGCTATTGAATTTACAGTGTTGAAAACATAGGGCACAACCAGAGAATATGCTATACCATTGAGAACCGCCCCTGCTGCCGTAATAAAAAGGGCACCGGAAAAGCCGAAAATCAAATAGGCCGCCCCCATAACAACAAGTGAAAATGTCAGTATGTATCCCTTTATATGCTTAAATATATATCCGAACATAACCCCGGCAATCATTCCGCTTATATAGCCTATGCTCAAAATGCTTCCTGCGTCGGAGGAAGCTCCGTAGCCGTTTTCCGTTATAAGCTGAGCCAGCTTTACGCTGAAGGTGGAATAAACTATATGAAACGCCATAAAAAAAACCGACCAGAGCAAAACCCGGCTGTCAATTTTCACCTTCGCCTTAGCGCCCTTTGCCGAAAAGCTCTCTTTTGGAACATCGGGACCGAAAAAAGCAAACAATATCAAAATAGGAACGGCAATTATATAAACAAAAAAGCTTACATGCCAGTTTAATTTCAAAAGCTGACCTGCCGCAGCGGATAAAGCTGCTGAGCCTAGACTCTGGAAGGCACTCTGAAAGCCTATAAGCCTTGCTCTTTCTTCACCCTCATAGAAATATCCTATCATAGAAACAGCAAGGGAATTAAACAGGCCGAAGCCGGCTCCCAGCCCTGCCCTTGAAAGCAGAATAAGACCGTAGCTGTCTGTAAAAGCAGGCAAAACACCCGAAACAGAAGCAAGAACCAGTCCTGCTAAAACCGTTTTTCTGCTTCCTATGTATTTAACAATAACATTGCTTAAAATTATGAAAATAAACATAGTAAGCGAAGGCACTGTAATAAGCATCTCAACAGACGACAAGGGCATATGGGAAAAGCTCCGGGCCATTTCCGGTATGTTTCCCGATACACAGGCAGCAGACGTCAAAAGAAGCGAAACCGACAAAATCGAAAGCTTCATAAGCCGCCCCTTATTTTCATTTTTCATTTTATTAACCTCCGAATTTTCTTTTTACGGCGCAGCATCGGAAAGATTCACCGACTTATTTGCATACCGATTATTGCTCCCTAATGTTA
>JAJQCI010000021.1:0-1571 GCA_021202835.1 Clostridiales bacterium
ACTGAATGGAAGAATTTGCTATTCATCTTGTTATACTAACTAAATGACATTGCCTTCTGAAATTTTGACCGAAACACGTAAAGTGATGATTAGCCTGCCGAAACAGATTAATCATCACTTTTTAAAAAATCGCTGATTAATTAACTCATCATATCTCCGGCTTTAACGCTCTTATCCCGGCAGGCCGTAAAATGCCAGAGAAGCGTTGCTGAAGCGCCTGTCATAGCTTATATCATCTCCGAACCACACAGGCTGCTTAAAGCTTTCGGCTTCTTCCATACTTCTGAATTCCACTTCAATATTTTTAAAACCCTCAAGCTCTCCCTTATAAATATCAAGCTCTCCTATAAGGTCGTTTTCAAGGGGAATTATATATCTGTATTTTTCTATGACACGCCCTTCCGTTTTTTTCATCAGGCCGTAAAACTGCTCCCTTGTGAGAGGGTGTTCGAATTCGGTTTTTTCTATAAAGCCGGAGCCCTTAAAGGTAAATATATAATCCTCGTCTCTTTTCCTTATTCTTATGGTGGGGTTTGCGGAAATATAGGCCTGAATTATGTGATATTTTTTAAAGCTCTCTAAATCTTCGGGAAGCTTCTTTATTAAAAATTTTCTTTCTATTTCTTTGTTGTTTATATTCATATTATCACCTCAGCTTAATTATACACTGTTTTCGGGAAAAATTACATACCTGTTTTTCTCTGAAACAAAAATTTTTCCTAAGCCCTTTTCTTCAAAATAACGGCTTAGGTTTATATATTCCTCTTTGCCCGTATTCGCCTGTGTGACACTTTTTCCGAAAATCCGGCTGAAATCCTTATAGGATATATATGCTGTTTCTCCTTTTATCTTAAGAATAAATGGCAGCTTTTCAAGGCCCTGCCCGGCTTTAAACTCGCTTATATATTCTGCGGCAAGTCTTACCGCTTCGTCACTGTTTGAGAGCTTAAGCTTGTTTTCAAAGCCCTCATACATGTAGTCATCAGTCTCAAACACCAATATTCCCACAATACCGGGATATTCCCAGGGCAAATTTTTAAGCCCCTCGGTTATATAGGGAATTTTTTCATTTTTGTAATATCTGTGATTTTTTTCGCTGTAATCCACAACTCCGAATCTTGTTATAATAAGTGGGAGACCATAGGTACGGCTTAAATATTCCGGTATGCCCTGTATTTTCGGCGAGTTATCCTCTCCGTTAATCCCTAAAACAACCGAAATTCCAATATAGTCAATATCGGCGCCTATTGGCAGAAGGTCCCCTTCATCATAAACATAGTCGGAGGCTGTGGCCCAGACTATTTCCGTTTTCGGGGCATATTCTTTGAACAGGCTGACGGCCTCCCTATAGAACCGTTTATAAGCTTCTTTGTTAAATGTGGGAATGGCATATATGGGATAAAGCTCTATATATGCCTTAGTGTTATAATAGCCCAGCTCTTCGGCAAACCCCCTCATAAGCTCCAAATCGAATATGTTTTTATCTCCCTCAATAATTAAATAGGGCAGAACTCCGTCACCCAAACACTCTCTTATAAAATCACCGGGAAGCTTTTCGGTGTTTTTCATAA
>JAJQCI010000021.1:1581-2635 GCA_021202835.1 Clostridiales bacterium
TAAATCTTATATAAACATCCGACCCAAGCCCACGAAGTCTGTCGGGGTAAAAGCCCGTAAAGGCGTTTTTTTCCTCTCCGGTTTCAATATAGGCCGCCGCCGAGACAAGGCTTTTTTCGGCGGCTTCGGGCATTTCGTTTTTATTTAAGTCTGCACAGGCCGAAAATGCAAAAAAAAGCAGAACGGATAAAAAAAGAGTAAGCTTCAAAAAAATCACCTCCTGCTTTAATTTTTGCCGAATATTTAAATAAATAAACAAAAAGCACGGCTCCGTAAAGCCGCACTTCTCTGTTTTCTATATTATCAGAATGTAACCTCTCCGTCGTGTGAAAGAAGAGAGGCCGTTGTTATTCCGTCAATAGCGGCAACCTCTCTTACAAGGCCGCTTTGATCCTTTACTCTGACTTCTATTATCATATCGAGTCTGCCCATTGTAAGGTTTCTTGACTTAATATTGTTTGCACTGCAGTATTTTTTAACAACCTCCATAACAGAATCTTCCACCTCTGTGTTTTGAGAATTCAAAACCAGAAGCATAGGCGCCTTTGCAACGGGAATAAGGTCTAAGAAATAAAGCCCGGCGGTAATTATAATAGATGTCAAAATTGCCATCTGGGCAAGGCCTGCGCCGCAGATTATTCCCGTGCCTATCGACCAAAAAAGAAAAATAAGGTCAAGGGGGTCTTTGATTGCCGTTCTGAAACGAACGATTGACAGCGCACCTACCATACCGAGGGAGATAACAATACTGGACTGAACCGCCAAAATAACAGCCGCCGTTATGATAGTGAGCATTGAAAGGGAGATGTTAAAGTTTTTAGAATAGAACGTTTTTCTTGTCATAAGTCTGTATACAAAGAATATATACAAAGCTATGAGAAGAGTAACGGCCATAGTCAAAAGTATGTTTTTGATGTCGGGAGCCGCCCCGTTGAAGCCTTCAACAAATGAGCTTCTGAATACATCGTTAAATGTTGTGGTTGAAGATGACATTTTATCTACCTCGTATAATATAAAAGTAGTAGTTTTTAGCGTTCCTCTCCAAGAACGTGAA
>JAJQCI010000190.1 GCA_021202835.1 Clostridiales bacterium
TATTATAACTTTGCCGAGGACAGCGTAACCGGAGCTGTAAATCTTAACGACGGAACCGTTCCCATTTACAGCGAAGAAGCAGGATACGGCTTTGTTTCCACAACAAGCAGTATGCCCGAGAGAACCGTCAGCACGGATAATATAAAGTGGACCTCGGAGGGCTTTATGATTACCGAAGACGGCTCGGGCTCTTATCTTCACAACACAAACTCATCAAACTATAACTACGGCGGCCTTGTTTTCAGAGCCGATGTGCCTACGGGCAGCTACCGCCTTACCGTTGAGCTTTCAAACGGCTCAACAAGCTCTGACACAACGGTTGTTCCCACGGGAAATGCAGGCTTCCAGAATAGTTTCCGCCTCATATTGGGACAGCGCCAAAAAGGTGCCTATTCAGCACTATGCCAAATGGACCGACACCACAACATGGACATATGACTATGTTACAGGGGAGCCCTTTATAGAATTCGAAATAGAGCCTACGGCTCTTGCCACGGCGGCCTCACCCAAAACAGCCGGTGTAAAGTCAATTAAAATCGAAAAGCTCGAAAACAATACTGTTTCGGAGGGGGATATTCCCACTGTTTTCGTTTTGGGCGACTCTACCGAAAAATCCTATACATTCGAAGAAGCCGGAATGAGCGGCTGGGGTCAAATGATAGGCAGTATGTTTGACGAAACAAGGGTTAACGTTATAAATTATTCAATGGGCGGCAGATCTATGAAGAATATGTATGCCGAAAACCGTTTTAACGACGTTCTTCTTACGGCTAAGCCCGGGGACTATGTTATGCTTCATTCTGCACACAACGACGAATCAACGGGAGACTCTGCAGGCCCCGAAGCCCGTTTCGGAAGAGGCTCCACAACGGCTACATATACACGCTGGCTTAACGATATTTATATTCCGGCTATGCTTTCAAGAGGGGTTATTCCCGTTCTTGTTACGCCTATGCCGAGAACTTCAAACGGAAAATATACAAGCGGCTTCAGCCCCGATTCACCCGGCCTTATGAAAGCGGCCGCAGCGGCAAACGACGAAGTATATCTTATAGATCTTTATGAAAATGCAAAAGCATATATCGACGAGGTGGGAACAACTCAGACAATAGCTATCTATATGTCTATAGAGGCCGGCGAATCTCCCGGAAAGACAAACTCAGGCTCCTATGCAAACGGCCACCCCGACAACAAGATTGACGGAACCCACCAAAAGGAAGCGGCTGCAAAGGTTTGGAGCAAGATTATAGCCGAAGAAATCTATGCCCAGAAGAGTGACGCCGTTATGGGAATTTTAGCGGCAGGCCTTAAGGACGATGTTCAGGCGGCCTGTGTTTCCGGCGACTGGAGCGCAGTTTATCCCGAATGGACAGACGACGTTACTTATGCTCCAAGCGGCGACGGAACAGCCGAAAACGACCCCACATATTACAGAAACCAGATTGAAAAGCTTCTTCAGTTGAGCGTTATGCAGAAAACAGACGGCAACAATTTCAGCCCTCTTGAGCTTATGAGTACGAATGACTTTATTTCTTCACTCTGCGCAGTTTGGGGCCTTGACTTAACAGACAGCGCCGTAAACGCAGTGTTTGAACCCTATTATGAATCAGGAACTCTCATAAGAGAGGAAATGGCGGCTATTATACTTGATGCATATGTTCTCCGTTTCGGATATGCGGAAGACGGTTCATACAACAAGCCTGCTTATATGACTGACTACAACGGCTCCACAGTTTCTCCCGATGACCCTACATATGACCCCAATTTAACAGGTGATGAGGCTCAGTATTATCCTCTTGTAGGCTGGGGCAACTTAACCGACAAGGAAGATATTTCTCTCGAATATGCCGAGGATGTTTACGATGTTTATAACTTAGGCCTTATGAGAAGCGAAGCAGGCATAACAAGAGGCAAGATGGCAAACGGAACACTTTTCGAACCCAAAGCAGAGGTAACAAGAGCAAAGGCCGCTAAGGAAATTTGGTTCCTTTGGGTATTGGGTCAGGAAAATGTAGATGAAGAAAACCAGATTTTAACAATAACAACAGACGGCTCAAACTATACGGCGCCTGTTTACAGAGCTGTTTCATATACGGCTCCCGCATATGAATTTGCTTCTGTTGATATAGCAAATGACGGCGCTTTGAGTGTTGAGCTTCTTGACACAACAGGGGCTTCTGCTGCAGCTGTTCTTAACATAGCCCTTTACAGCGCAGACGGAACGGAAAAGGAAACAAAGACATATTCGGTAAGCGGCAGCGGCGCTGTTTCGGGAATTGACATAACCCTTGAAACAGGTGAATATGTTGTTATGAAGGTTACGTCAGTTGACGGAACAGCTTTAAGCAGCGAAAGAACTGCAGTCTGTACTGAGCTTATTGTTCCGGCACGTTCCTATACGGCGGAAACAGCAGCCGGAATTAAAAACGGAGTTCTTGCTCTTGCAAATCTTTCAGAGGAAACAGAGGAAGCGGCTGTTGTCAGCCTTATGTCGGCAGACCTTGCGGAAGAAGATGATTCAGTGTTCTGGAAGGCCTCCGAAAGTGTAACAGGCGGAGCCTATTTATATACACAGGCAGAAGACGGCTTCGACCTTGTTCCTACCTGTGATATGGCATACAGCAAGTCATCACAGTCTGTAGGAGACGAGACTTTCACAGGCTATGTTGCCCATTCAAGCACAAACGGCTATCTTGCTTCAACAGGCAGAGAGCGTTCCGGTTTTACATTCACCCCTGCTTCAGACGGTGTTTTGACAGCCTATGTATCAAATCTGGGAAGCAACAAAAACTTTGTTATTATAGATGACAGCGAAGAAGCAGAGGCAAAGGCTCTTGCTTCAAGCCAGGAGCCTACGATTTTGTCGGGAAATACATCTATTTCCGCAGCCGTAACAGCCGGCACCACATATTATATAGGTGTTCTGGGCTCAAAGGGCAGATATTTGGGAATTTCATTTTCACCCGGCGCTCCCGTCGTTTCGGTTCTTGCCAAGAGCGGCGAAACCGTTGAAATTACGGCAACACCCAACGAAGGCTATGTTGTTTCTTCGGTATCGGCCAAAGACACAGACGGAAACTCACTTGAGCTTGACATGAATGAATCCAAAACAGTTTCAACCTTTACAATGCCCGAGTCGGATGTTACCATAACGGCAAGCTTTGTTCCCGGTGAAGGCTCTGACGACCCGGCTGTTGAACCTTCAGACGTTTTAATGGGCGATATAGACAATAACGAGGTTTTAACCGCCAACGACAGTGCTGCTCTTCTTCACTATGTCCTTACAGACGAAAAAATGAAAACTGGAACACAGATTTAGAGACGGCGGATGTAGACGGAAGCGGAGATTTGGGGGCTGCCGATTCGGCGCAAATCCTTTCGAAGGTTCTCAATTCTTCATATAAATTCAGCTCGGAATTATAAAATAACGTGATTTTATAAAAGGCTCAGCCGATAAACTCCGGCAGCTTATTGGCGGAGTATTGTATATAGTCAAAAAATATATTATATAAATTCAGCATAGAATTATAAAAATCATACAACCTAAAAAGGCTGTTCCTCCGAAAATAACGGTGGGGCAGCCTTTTTACATACAGCCGAGGAGTTATTGAATTTTAGGCTTTACTGTGATGGATATAAATTAGATTTGCATGTCGCTGAGACTGCTTATTTCTATTTCTATTATATCGCCGTCCGGGATAAAGCCGTTTTCTTCTATATATTTAAGGGCTTTGTTTATGTAGTTTCTTCTTAATTCCAACTGCTTTTCGGCTGAATATTTTTCATCTGCCGAAATTTCAAATATGCCTATAAGAGATAATTTTTTGGGGTAATTTTCTATAAACCGGCTTTTAAAGTCAGCTTCGTTAAGGTTAAAGCGCTTTATGTCGGAGGTTTTTATTGCCCAACAGCCGTTTGGTACAATTTCCCCATTTTTAATATCCTCCGCCTTGTATATTCTGCAGAGATATACTTCGGGAACGGTATACATAAATTTGCTTATTAAATCAAGGCGTTCCTTTTCTTCATACAGCTTTGAGCCCCTGCTGTATAAAACATATTTCATTTCAAGGCAGTCTCTGAATTTATAAGAAGCTTTAAGCTCTTTTGCCGTTTTTATGTTTTGAATGTTGTCTTTAAACCAGTGCCTTAAAAACTTAAGCCTTTCAAGCTGTTTATCCATCTCGTCAAGCTGCTTTGTATATATATCTATTGTGTCGTCATAGCTTTTGTTATACATTTCCGTTATTTCCCCCAGTGAAAAGCCGCATTTTAAAAACAGCCTTATAACCGCCGTTTTGTTTACATCCTCCTCCGAAAAAAATCTGTAATTTGAACCGTTCACATCGGGAGAAAGAAGCCCCAGTTTTGAATATCGCCTTATTGTGTTGGTTGTTACCCCGAATAATTTCGCCAAATCGCTTACTTTATATTTCATAATATGCTGTACTCCCTTCTTTAATTCAGATTATATCATAAAACAAGATCCGGGTCAAAAAATGTTTTTCGGAAGCTTTCAATATATAAAAGACTACAGATTCACACTATAGCCTTTTAACACAGATTTATTTTGCCCTACAGTTCTATTCCGATTTTCATTATTTCTTTTGCAAATACGATTCTGTCATGTTTTAGGTCTGCAGAGTACGAGCGAAGCCGTAATCTATATCGCTATGCCAAAAAAACAATAGGAGCGATTAGGGAAAATACAATATTGGATGATTATAAAGGGATATTGCTCTACGACCACGAAACAGCATTATACCACTTTGGAAGCGAACACGGGGAATGCAGCGTACAATTGCTCAGATATCTGCAAAAGAACAGCAAGGACGTCGGAAACAGCCGGAGCGTAGAACTCAAAACATTGTTGACAGCAGCTAATAATGTATGAAAAGAAAAGTTGCTGAAATGCATATGTAAAATTTGATGAATCGGCATTATTAAAGCGGCCGGAAAGCTATAAAAAAATCATTTGCTTTTTTGCATGACAACAGAGTACCTTTCGACAATAATGTGAGCGAAAGATATCTGCGAAAATGTAAAAACAGTTAAAAAACGGCCGGTGGTTTTATAACCGATAAGGGTCAGGAAATGTTTTGCCGCATACTGAGTGTAACAGAAACACTAAAAAGAAAACGGTTATGTGCAGCTCAAAATGTGCATACATTAATTTCAAAAAGGTTCGTTATCATATGACAGAGCCCTTTTAAGGCTGAACTGTTACAAATTTTACACGGAAAAATCGGTTTTGGAGGTAAAAAACTGTTGACAAGTGGGGGCGGATTTGATAGAATAATATTCAGATATTTAAAAGGTCATATTTAATGCGATGATTGAGAAATGAACTTTGCTTGCTTTTTCTTTCAGAGAGCCGTTGGTGTCTCTGCGGTTTATAAAGCCGTGGGGCGTGGTGTGAAACGGCAGAGGGCTTGTTTAGTTATCACTCATAGGCTTCTTTTCCGAAACGGCGAGGGTGCGGCTTGTTTGACTGCGGCTTGTCTTGTCTCAGTAAGAAAAGGCGGTTATCCCCGTTACAGGAGAAGGTTTTACTTGAACCTCGTGAGGTTTCCCTTTTGGGAAATGAATTAGGGTGGTACCACGAATTACCTCGTCCCTATCTTTTGATAGAGGCGAGTTTTTTTAATATATACTAAAATATATATAAATAGGTATTTAAGAACCTATTTATCGGAATTTGATGGTAAGGAGAGAAAACGGAAATGAAAAGACACGTACTTTCGATACTTGTTAATAACTATGCCGGCGTTTTAAGCAGAGTATCCGGTCTTTTTTCAAGGCGGGGCTACAACATTGATTCATTAAGCGTAGGTGAAACGGAAACAGAGGGTGTTTCACGAATTACCGTTGTTGTTATTTGTGACGAAGACGCCATTGAGCAGATCATAAAACAGGTTGAAAAGCTCATTGATGTAAGGCGAGTTGTGGATATGTCCACAAGGCAGGCTGTTTTCAGAGAGCTTGCTTTGGTAAAGATCAGCTGCACGGGCACAAACAGAGGTGAAATTGTGTCTATTGCCGAAATTTACAGAGCAAACATAATAGACGTGGCGACAGAGTCTATGACTGTTGAAATAACGGGAAACCAGAACAAAATCGAGTCGTTTATTATGCTTATGGAGCCTTACGGAATTAAGGAAATTGTCAGAACAGGGCTTACCGCACTTTGCCGCGGCAACAACCCTATTAAAAATTTTATAAAGCAGGATTAAAGAGTTTATTCTTTAAACTGCATATATTTTAAGGAGGAAATTTAAAATGGCAAAATTATTTCATCAGGAAGACTGTAATTTAGATCTTCTTAAGGGAAAGACAATCGCAGTTATAGGCTATGGAAGCCAGGGCCACGCTCATGCTTTAAACGCTAAGGAGTCGGGCTGTGACGTTATCATAGGCTTATATGAAGGCAGCAAGTCTTGGAAGAAGGCAGAGGCTCAGGGCTTCAAGGTTTATACCTCCGCAGAAGCAGCAAAGAGAGCAGACATCATTATGATTCTTATCAATGACGAGCTTCAGGCTAAGCTTTACAAGGAAAGCATCGAGCCCAACTTAGAGCCCGGCAATATGCTTATGTTCGCTCACGGCTTCAATATCCACTTCGGTCAGATTGTGCCTCCTAAGGACGTTGACGTTACAATGATAGCGCCCAAGGCTCCCGGTCACACAGTAAGAAGCGAATATCAGGCAGGCAAGGGAACTCCCTGTCTTGTAGCTGTTGAACAGGACGCAACAGGCAACGCTCTCGACTTAGCTCTTGCTTACGGTCTTGCTATCGGCGGAGCCAGAGCAGGTATCTTGGAGACAACCTTCAGAACAGAAACAGAAACTGACCTTTTCGGTGAACAGGCTGTTCTCTGCGGCGGTGTTTGTGCCCTTATGCAGGCAGGCTTCGAAACTCTTGTTGAAGCAGGCTATGACCCCAGAAACGCTTATTTCGAATGTGTTCATGAAATGAAGCTTATCGTTGACCTTATCTATCAGAGCGGCTTCGCAGGAATGAGATATTCTATTTCAAACACAGCTGAATACGGCGACTATATCACAGGCCCCAAGATAGTTACCGAAGAAACAAAGAAGACAATGAAGAAGATCCTTAAGGACATCCAGGACGGCTCCTTCGCTAAGGAATTCCTTCTTGATATGTCTCCTGCAGGCGGACAGGCTCACTTCAAGGCTATGAGAAAGCTCGCTTCAGAACATCCTTCAGAGGTTGTAGGCGCCGAAATCAGAAAGCTCTACAGCTGGAACGGCGAAGACAAACTCATCAACAACTGATTTTGAAATTGAAATTAAAATTATGGGCTTCGGGAGGCTCTTTGCAGCCTCCCCGGCTTAATAATGAAATGATGCCCCGAGTTTTTATAAATGCGGAAGGCTGGGGGCATTGTTTCAAAAATGTTTTTACTTTATTTACGGAAGGAAGATTATAGTGGAAAACAGAATAATGATTTTTGATTCCACACTGAGAGACGGCGCCCAGAGCAACGGAATTTCATTCACCGTTGAAGACAAGCTTAAAATTGTCAGAGATTTGGACTATATGGGAATCTCTTATATAGAAGCCGGAAACCCCGGCTCAAACCCAAAGGACGCCGAATTTTTTAACAGAATGAAAGGAAAAAAGCTTAAAAATGCTGTTTTGACAGCCTTCGGAAGCACGAGACGCTGCGGAATAAAGGCCGAAGACGACAGCAACGTAAGGGCCCTTTTAACGGCGGAAACACCGGCTGTTGCCATATTCGGAAAAGCATGGGATTTTCACGTTACCGATATTATAAAAACAACCCTTGAAGAAAATCTGGCTATGATTTATGACACACTTTCATTTTTTAAGGAAAGGGGAAAAGAGGTTTTCTTCGACGCCGAACATTTCTTCGACGGATATAAAAACAACAGGGAATATGCCCTCAGAGTATTGGAAACCGCCAAGGAAGCAGGGGCGGATCACTTATCTCTCTGCGACACAAACGGAGGCTGTTTTCCCGATGAAATTTATGAAATAACTAAGGATGTATGTGAAAAGCTTGACATGTCGGTTGGTATTCACTGTCACAATGACTGCGGCGTTGCCGTGGCAAACTCCATTTTTGCCGTTAAGGCAGGGGCAGACCATGTTCAGGGCACCTTTACCGGCTTTGGCGAAAGATGCGGAAATACCTGCCTTACAAACGTCATAGGGGATCTGCAGGCCAAAATGGGTATGATTTGCGTTCCCGAAGAAAATCTTTCAATGCTTACACGAATGGCGGCGGAAGTTTCGGAAATAGCCAACTACAAGCTTTCAAACAGAGAGCCCTTTGTAGGAAAATATGCCTTTGCCCATAAGGGCGGAATGCACATAGACGGCGTGACGAAGGCCCCCAAAAGCTTTGAACACATAAGCCCCGATATCGTAGGCAACAGGCGCCGCTTTTTGACAAGCGAGGTTTCCGGAAGGTCTACCATAATTTCAATTATACAAAAGATTGCCCCTTATATAGAGAAAAATTCCAAAGAGTGTGAGCTTGTTATGGAAAAGCTTAAGGAAATGGAATATTTGGGCTATCAGTATGAAGGCGCCGATCAGGGCTTCGAACTTTTAATAAGAAAAACAATAGGAAAATATAAGCCCTTTTTCAAGCTTGAAACCTTCAAGGTTATAGGCCAGTATGACCAGCAGGTAAGGCTTACCCCCGAGGAGCTCTCCAAAGAGACGGCGACGGCTGTTATAAAGGTTATGGTTAAGGGCAAGTCGGAGATTACGGCGGCAGAGGGCATGGGCCCGGTAGACGCCCTTGATAAGGCCCTGAGAAAGGCCCTGGAGGTTTTCTATCCCCAGCTTTCAACCGTAAGGCTCACCGACTATAAGGTAAGAGTTTTAGACTCAAAGGCGGCTGCGGCTTCAAAGGTCAGAGTTGTTATAGAGTCTGCCGACGAAGAAGACAGCTGGTCAACAATAGGTGTTTCACAGGATATAATAGAAGCCAGTCTTATAGCGCTGACTGACTCTATTGAATATAAATTAATAAAAGAAATAGAAAAGCTTAAAGAGCTTTATTGACAGGAGGAAAAACCATATGGGTATGACAATGACTCAAAAAATCCTTGCGGCAGCCGCAGGGCTTGACAGCGTAAAAGCAGGACAGCTTATAGAGGCTAAGTTAAACCTCGTTTTGGGAAACGACGTTACGACTCCCGTTGCCATTAATGAATTTAACAAAATAGGCATCGACAAGGTTTTCGACAAGGAGAAAATCGCCATAGTTCCCGATCACTTTACGCCCAATAAGGATATTAAGTCTGCGGAACACTGTAAGATGGTCCGTGAATTTGCAAAGGGCAAGGAAATCAAAAATTATTTCGAAGTAGGCCAAATGGGCATTGAACACTGTCTTATTCCGGAACAGGGGCTTGCGGTTCCCGGTGACGTTATTATAGGCGCCGACTCACATACCTGTACATACGGAGCTTTAGGCGCTTTCTCAACAGGCGTAGGCTCAACGGATATGGCCGTAGGTATGGCAAGGGGCGTTGCATGGTTTAAGGTTCCCTCTGCGATTAAGTTTGTTCTTAAGAATAAGCCTGCAAAGTGGATTTCGGGCAAGGACATCATTCTTCACATTATAGGAAAAATAGGCGTTGACGGTGCGCTTTACAAATCAATGGAATTCTGCGGCGACGGCCTCAGCTATCTTACAATGGACGACCGCTTTACAATCGCAAACATGGCTATAGAGGCCGGCGGAAAGAACGGTATCTTCCCTGTTGACGAAAAGACACTTGAATATGTTAAGGAACACTCTGTTAAGCCCTATAAGATTTATGAGCCCGACGAAGACGCAGAGTATGACGATGTTATAGAAATAGATTTATCCAAGCTTGAGCCTACGGTTTCATATCCTCACCTTCCCGAAAACACAAAGACAGTTTCGGAGGCTGAAGGCCTTGAAATCGACCAGGTTGTTATAGGCTCATGTACAAACGGCCGCTTCTCCGACCTTAAGATTGCGGCGGAGATTCTCAAGGGAAAGAAGATTGACCCCAACATAAGATGTATAATCCTTCCCGGAACACAGCAGATTTATCTTCAGTGCTTAAGAGAAGGCCTTGCTGAAATATTCGTTACGGCAGGCTGTGCTTTTTCAACACCTACCTGCGGTCCCTGCTTAGGCGGACACATGGGTATACTTGCCAAGGGTGAGAGAGCTCTTTCAACAACAAACAGAAACTTCGTAGGCAGAATGGGCCACCCCGAGTCGGAGGTTTATCTCTGTTCACCTGCCGTTGCTGCTGCTTCGGCTATTTACGGCAAGATCACAAACCCCGAAAATGTATGATAAAGTCTATAAGAAAGGCGGATATATAAAATGAAAGCATGCGGAACAGTTTTTAAATACGGTGATAATATAGACACAGACGTTATTATCCCGGCCAGATACTTAAATTCCTCCGACCCCAAGGAGCTTGCAAAGCACTGTATGGAGGACGCTATACATTCAACCGTTAATTTTGTCGAAAACGTTAAAGAAGGAGACATTATGGTAGCCGAAAAGAACTTCGGCTGCGGTTCTTCAAGAGAACACGCCCCCATAGCCATTAAGGCATCGGGTATCTCCTGTGTTATAGCAAAAACATTTGCAAGAATTTTCTACAGAAACGCCATAAACATCGGTCTTCCTATTTTGGAATGTGAAGAAGCGGCAAACGACATCGATATGGGCGACAAGGTTGAGGTTGACTTCACAACGGGAGTTATCAAAAACCTTACAAAGGACAAGACATATCAGGCTCAGCCCTTCCCCGAATTTATGCAGGAATTAATGGCTGCCGGAGGACTTATCGAACAGACAAAAGTAAAATTAGGCGTTAACTGATTATAAAAGGAGAACATTAAGATGAACTTTAAAATTGCTGTTGTAGCCGGGGACGGAATCGGCCCCGAGGTAATGGAAGAAAACATAAAGGTTTTAAACGCAGTAGGCGAAAAATTCGGCCACAAATTCGAATATGAATATGTTTTGGGCGGCGGCTGTGCCATTGATAAATACGGTGAGCCTCTCCCTCAGCACACAATTGACGTTTGTAAGGCAAGCGACTCTGTTCTTTTAGGCGCTGTAGGCGGCTGGCAGTGGGACACTCTCCCCGGCGACAAGCGTCCCGAAAAGGCTCTTTTGGGCCTGAGAGGTGCTTTGGGGTTATATGCTAACCTTCGCCCTGCTACACTTCACCAGGCTTTGGCTGGCGCCTGCCCCTTAAAGCCGGAGCTTGTAGCCGACGGTGTTGACATTATGGTTGTAAGAGAGCTTACAGGCGGTATGTATTTCGGCGAAAAGGGCAGAAAGCAGACTGATATGGGCGAGGCAGCCTATGACGTTGAAATTTACGCTGAAGAGGAAGTCAGAAGAATCGCTAAGAGGGGCTTTGAAATCGCCATGCAGAGAAATAAGCACCTTACAAACGTAGACAAGCAGAACGTTCTTGAATCCTCAAGACTTTGGAGATCTGTTGTTCTTGACGTGGCAAAGGACTATCCCGAGGTTACACTCGACCACTTATATGTTGACAATGCTTCAATGCAGCTTATTATGCGCCCCACAACATTTGACGTTATCGTTACGTCAAATATTTTCGGCGACATTCTCTCAGACGAAGCAAGCCAGATGACAGGCTCAATAGGTATGCTTCCTTCAGCTTCATTGGGCGACGGAAAGCTGGGTATGTATGAGCCCGTTCACGGTTCGGCCCCCGACATCGCAGGCAAGGATATCGCAAACCCCATAGCTACTATTCTTTCGGGCGCTATGATGCTTAAATACAGCTTTAAGCTTGACGAAGAGGCTAAGGCCATTGAGGACGCTGTTACAAAGGTTCTCGATCAGGGCTACAGAACAGCTGATATCTATTCAGAGGGCATGAAGAAAGTCGGCACAAAGGAAATGGGCAGACTTATTATAGAAAATTTATAAATTTATATGTAATTCCTTAAAACAGGGGAAAGAGGGGGTTTTATGAGGAAATTTACTTTAAAAAGAATTTCGGCGGTTACGGCGGCGGTTTTTATGACCGCAGCCCTTAATTCCGTTTTGGCAGAGGAAAATTCGGCGGCGGCTTCTTCTTATATTGAAGAAGCAGAAGAGCTCGGGCTGTTTGAAGCCGGCTTTTCCGAAAATTCAGACGAGGGCTTTACCCTTGAGGAATTTAAAGCCGCAGCCGCAAATCTTTTGGATAAATGGAACGGCAGCCATTCGGCAGGCGAAATAAACAAAATTTTCGATGTTCCGGAAATAACAGACAATACTGTTTTAACAAGAGAACAGGGGGCAAAGCTTCTCTACAATACTCTTAACGTGGGAACAGACGTTATAAGCAAGGCCGAGGCAGATGACGAAAACGGCGTAAACGGCATATTTATGCCCAGAATTTTTGCCGACGGAGACGAAATCGACAGCTTTGCAAGGCGTGAAATCTACACAATCTATAATTTGGGGGTAATGACTGCCGACAGCGAAAATAATTTCGCTCCCGGTGAAAGCCTTACAAAGGATGAAGCGGTTCAGGCTTTTTTAAATCTTTACAATACCAAGGCAAACTCCGATAAGGTCGAAATACCTGCGGCAGAGGCCTTTCCTGCGGCTCAAAATATGCTTAAATATTATGCCGATTCTGACACCTATTCTCTTGATGCTTCATATATGTGGAATTCGGAAGGCTACGAATATGAGCCTGTTTATTATGATGCCTTCGGAGGTGTTCATCAGGCAACAGATGAGGGTTACGGCTATGTTTATCCCTTTGACAAGGAATATATGTTTGTCTGGACGGCTACAGGCGTAGGTGTAAATTATTATATCTATATAGACAAATATAAAAACGAATACCGCAGTCTGCCCCAGGAATATTTGGATAAAAAGGCGGAAGAGGAAGAAAAGCAAGAGGAAGCGGAAAAGGCAAGGGCTTTGGCCGAAAACGAATATAATTTAACCACCATTTCGGGAAAACCCGGCGGCTATCAGGTTATCGATGCTTTAGGAAATGTTGTAAAAACGTTTTATCTGGATCCCGATGAATATGAAATTATTTCCACATACCGTACGAATATGCTTTTTCAGCATCCCGGTGATGAAACACATACTTATCTTTACAGAGCCTACAGCGGAATAACCGTGGATTTAGACGTTTCAAATATGTATTTCACGCAGGACGGTTATATAATAGCCAAGGACGGCCCCTACGGCTGGCTTCCCTTTAAAAAATGTTATTTTTGTGATAAAAGCGGAAATGTGATGCACGATTTTGCCGAAATGGGCTATACAGGCTTAAAACCTATAAGCACAAAGGACACATACGGCAGATATTTTGTAGGAAATTATATTTATCTCACAAAGGAGACGGCCGCCGGAGAAACTCTGTATGACATTGTTACCATGGACGGCACGGTTATAGAAATGAACGCTCCGGCTCTCGATATAGTAAAAAGCAAGGACGGAATGTATGCCGTCAGATCCTCTGACAATGCTGTGGATTTTTATGACTGCAGGGGAGACAAGCTGGGGTCAGTTTCTTTAGATAATGAGGTTGCCGCTTCGTCTTTAAGATGGGTAAGCGGTATTTTGAGAGTTTCCGTAAAAGGCGGAAATTATTACTATTATACTCCCTTCGGGGAACCGGCGGTAAAAAACGCATGGATAATAAGAGAAGAATAAAGCAAAAATCGGTTTTATAATAAGATAACAAGGAGGACGAAAAATGATAAGTGACAGAGTTAAAAAGGGGCCTGACAAGACGCCCCACCGTTCGCTTTTTAAGGCAATGGGCTATACGGACGAGGATTTGGCAAGGCCTTTAATAGGGGTTGTAAACGCAAAAAGCGAAATTATTCCCGGTCATATTCACCTTGACAACATCGCCAAGGCTGTTAAACAGGGTATTTTGGCAGCAGGGGGCACGCCTATAGAGGTGCCTGCTATAGGTGTCTGCGACGGTATAGCAATGGGCCACATAGGTATGCACTATTCACTGCCCACAAGAGAGCTTATTGCCGATTCTACGGAGTCACTGGCTATGGCTCACGGCTTTGACGGCCTTGTTCTTATTCCCAACTGCGACAAAATCGTTCCCGGTATGCTTATGGCTGCTGCAAGACTTAACATTCCGGCTATTGTTGTAAGCGGCGGCCCCATGCTTGCAGGCCATATGGGCTGCGGCGCAGGTATGGAGAAGCTTAGCTTATCCAAAACATTTGAGGCCGTAGGCGCTTATGAAGCAGGGCTTATAGACGACGCAAAGCTTAAGGAATATGAGGACAAATCCTGCCCCAGCTGCGGTTCGTGCTCCGGTATGTATACGGCAAATTCTATGAACTGCTTATCTGAGGTTATAGGTATGGCTCTTCCCGGAAACGGAACAATTCCGGCTGTTTACGGCGACAGAATAGTTCTTGCAAAGCACGCCGGAATGCAGATTATGAAGCTTGTTGAAAAGGACGTTAAGCCCAGAGACATTATGAATGAAAAGGCTTTCAGAAATGCCCTTACTATGGATATGGCCTTGGGCTGCTCCACAAACTCAATGCTTCACCTGCCGGCTATTGCCCATGAGGCCGGGGTTGAAATTAACCTTGATATTGCAAACGAAATAAGCGCAAAAACACCCAATATCTGCCATCTTGCCCCTGCAGGTCCCAACTATATTGAGGAATTAAACGAGGCCGGGGGAATTCCGGCGGTTATGAAGGAAATAAGCAAGCTGGGCCTTTTGGAGCTTGACAACCCCACCTGCACTTTAAAGACAGTGGGTGAAAATATAGAAAACACAGTTAACAAAAATCCGGAAATCATCCGTCCCGTTGAAAATCCCTATTCAACAACCGGCGGCATAGCTGTTTTAAGAGGAAACATCGCCGAAGACGGCTGTGTTGTAAAGCGCTCGGCGGTTGCGCCCGAAATGCTTAAGCACAGCGGCCCTGCAAGAGTTTTCAACTCAGAGGAAGAGGCTATTGAGGCTATTTTCGGCGGAAAGATTGTTGCCGGAGACGTTGTTGTTATACTTTATGAGGGTCCCAAGGGCGGCCCCGGTATGAGAGAGATGCTTTCGCCTACATCTGCTCTTGCCGGAATGAAGCTTGACAAAGAGGTGGCTCTTATTACAGACGGCCGTTTCTCAGGGGCTTCGAGAGGGGCTTCAATCGGCCATGTTTCTCCCGAGGCTATGGCCGGAGGAAACATAGGCCTTGTTAAAGAAGGCGACATTATAGATATCGATATAAACGCAGGAAAAATAAACGCAAGAATTACCGACGAAGAAATGGCTGAGAGAAGAAAGAATTTCAAGGCTCCCGAGCCTAAGATTAAGACAGGCTGGCTGGCAAGATATGCCAAGCTTGTTACCTCAGCCGACAAGGGCGCAGTATTAATAAGCTGATGAAAGGAGTAGTAATATGCTTTTAACCGGTTCTGAAATTCTTATAGAATGTTTAAAGGAGCAGGGTGTTGATGTTGTGTTCGGCTATCCCGGCGGCGCTATATTAAATGTGTATGACGCTCTTTATAAGCATGGCAGTGAAATCAAACATTATTTAACTTCTCACGAACAGGGGGCGGCTCACGCAGCCGACGGCTATGCCCGTTCAACGGGAAAGGTGGGCGTTTGCTTCGCTACCTCCGGCCCCGGCGCCACAAATCTTGTAACCGGCATCGCCACAGCCCAGATGGACTCTATTCCTCTTGTTGCTATAACCTGCAACGTAGGTCTTCCTCTTTTGGGAAAGGACAGCTTTCAGGAGGTTGATATTGCCGGGGTTACAATGCCCATAACAAAGCATAACTATATTGTAAAGGATGTAAACAAGCTGGCCGACACAATCAGAAGCGCTTTCAGAATCGCCGCAGGCGGCAGAAAGGGCGCTGTTCTGGTAGACATAACGAAGGATGTTACGGCGAACAAGGCGGAATATACCTATAAGGCACCGGAGCCTGTTCTTCCGCATACAGCTTCAATAACCGAAAGCGATGTAGCCAGGGCGGCCGAGCTTATAAACAGCTCCGAAAAGCCCCTGCTTTACGTAGGCGGCGGCGCTGTTGCGTCAGGAGCAAGGGATGAAATTTTAAGCTTTCTTGCCAAGACGGATATGCCTGTATGTTCAACATCTATGGGTTTGGGCGTTGTTCCCAGCGACCACCCCAATTATTTGGGTATGATAGGTATGCACGGCTCCGTAGGGGCCAATGTTGCCGCAAACGAATGTGACCTTCTTATTTCCGCCGGAGCCAGATTCTCCGACAGAGTTGCCACAAGCGTTAAAAGATTCGCCCCCAACGCCAAAATAATCCATTTGGACGTTGACCCGGCAGAGGTTAACAAAAACATAAAGACGACGGCTTCCGTTATAGGTGATTTAAAGGAAATTTTCAAACAGCTTAAGCTTAAAACGGGAAGCGTTAAGTTTACGCCATGGAAAGATGAAATCGTTCACTATCACAGGGAAAACCCCATTAAATACAGCAATGACGGCCATCTTCACCCCCAGTTTATAATCGAAAAGATAAACGAGGTCACAAAGGGCGAGGCCATTATTGCCACCGAGGTAGGCCAGCACCAAATGTGGGCCTGTCAGTTTTTAAAGGTAAATAAACCCCGTCGTCTTCTGACATCAGGCGGCTTGGGAACAATGGGCTACGGCTTGGGCGCCGCTATAGGGGCAAAGGCAGGAAATCCCGACAAGACTGTTATAAATATTGCCGGCGACGGCTGCTTCTATATGAACAACAACGAGCTGGCAACCTCAGTTTTCGGAGATCTGCCTGTTATTGAGGTTCTTATAAACAACGAGGTTCTGGGTATGGTAAGACAGTGGCAGACTCTTCTCTACGGCCGCCGCTATTCACACACGACCCTTGACAAGGGAACCGACTTCGGCAAGCTGGCTGAGGCCTACGGTGCACTTTCATTCGAGGTTAAAACTCCGGAGGAATTTGAGCCTGCCTTGAGAGCCGCTATAGAATCCGGAAAAACCTGTCTTATAAACTGTATAATCGACAGAGACGAAATGGTTCTGCCTATGATTCCGGCAGGAGCTGCCTGTGACGACATGATTACGTTTGACGATATGTGTTAAGAAATTATTTATTCGGGGGATTTATGAGCGAACGAGGAACCAAGGTCGGAAAATATAATCCGGAGTTTAACGACATACTGGGTATTGACATAGACGAGGTGGATATTTACAGACCGAAGGGACTTTATGCACATATGAAAAAAAGAAATCACGACAGGTGTATAAAATATATAGACAAAATCCCCGAAATTATAGAAGAGCCCGACTATATAGGCGTCAACCCCAACGAAAAAGGGGGAGAATCTCTTGAGCTTATTAAAAAATATAAGGACAACGTTCTTGTAGGCATAAAGCTTGACAAAAGCAATAACTATCTCTATGTTTCGACGATGTATGCCATACAGGACGGCAAGATTGAAAGACGTCTTTTCAGCGGAAGACTAAAAAGATTCTTCAAAGAAAAAATGGCCGGCTGACTTTACAGCCCGAAAAAAACGCCGCAGCGCCCTCACAACGGACTTGCG
>JAJQCI010000067.1 GCA_021202835.1 Clostridiales bacterium
GTATAAGGCGAGGGTTTATATTATAATGATTTCGGAGGCGAAAAATATGCTTATATATGTAATAGAGGATGACGAAAGTATAAGAGATTTAATAAAAATTGCCCTTGAAGGCAGCGGCTATGACGTGTGTGCTTTTGAAAGCGCCGAGGAGGGGCTTGCCAAAATAGAGAAGGACAAGCCGGGGCTTGCGGTTTTAGACATAATGCTGCCCGGAATAAGCGGAATCGAAGCCCTGAAGCTTTTGAGAAACAGCAAAAACAAGCTGCTTAAAAGACTGCCTGTTATTATGCTGACGGCTAAGGACAGTGAAAGAGACAAAATAAGCGGCCTTGACACAGGCGCAGACGACTATATGACAAAGCCCTTCAGTATTTTGGAGCTTATGGCGAGAGTCCGCTCTCTTATACGCCGAACGGAAGAAACCAAAAAGGCCGAAAACGAAATCAAACTGGGAACCATAACAATAAAAGCCGACAGCAGAGAGGTTTTCTCCGACGGCGAGCTTATTTCTCTTACCTTCAAGGAGTATGAACTTTTGCTCTATTTAATAAGGAACGAAAACAGAGTTATTTCAAGAGACGAGCTTCTTCGTGAAATCTGGGGCTATGACTACACCGGAGAAACCAGAACAATAGACATCCATGTAAGAACCACAAGACAGAAGCTGGGCAAGGCCGGCGGCTATATTAAAACAATCAGGGGAATGGGCTATAAAATAAGTGAGGATTTGGCAATATGAGAAAAGCGGTTTTCGGCGGCTTTATAAAAATAATAATAATAACTCTTGCGGTAAGCGCCCTTGTGTTTTCATATTTTTGGACAAAATATTCTCTTAAGCAGACCGAGGAGGAAATGCAGTATTGTCTTAATATGATGGACTACATTTTAGACTATTCGGAAGATCTTCAGACACAGGCGGAAAACATAAACCCCCTTATTTTGGGAAAGCAGAGCAGAATAACAATAATCGACTCCGAGGGCAGGGTTGTGGCCGACACTGCGCCCGAAATTGACTATGACGAAAACCATATGGACAGAGACGAAATAAAAAGTGCCTTCAAAACAGGCGCCGGAATTTCAGTCAGAAAGTCAGACACCTTGGGCCGGGAGCTCCTTTACTGCGCCCTTGCCTCCGAAAACGGAGACTATGTTTTAAGGCTTGCCCTGCCCTACAGCGGAAAGGCGGCTTTCTTTAACGCACTGTTTTTGTCTGTTGTTATAAGCGTTCTTCTGGCCATAGTTGTGGCCTATGTTATTGCAAGACACATTTCATACAGCATAACCAAGCCCTTAAGCGAAATTTCGGAGGAACTTTTAAAGGTTAAAGACGGAGACGAAAAGCTCAGGTTTAAAAGCTGTAAATATGACGAGATAAACAATATCGCCGAAGCCACCGAAACCCTGACCGGACGTATAGACAAGAGCATTGAAAGGCTTAAGGCCGAAAAAAGCAAGGTTGAATATATTCTTGACAATATGAGCGACGGAATAATATTTATCGACGGAAAGGGCAGTGTCATAAACATAAACAAGGCCGCAGGAGATATGCTGGGGAGCGTAAGGCCCTCCGGGGAAAATATAGCTATGTATACACATAACATCAAAATTTTAAACGGCACCGCCGACGCTGTTGAAAAAGGCGAAGACAGTATTTTCGACATTAAAACGGAAAACAAAAAGACGGCCTCTGTGCACATAAAGTCAATTTCGAGAGAAGCCGAAGCCGCCGCAAGCATTCTTCTCATAGACGTAACCGGAGCAAGGGAAAACGAGAAAATGCGCCAGGAATTTTTCTCAAACGCTTCCCACGAGCTTAAAACCCCTCTTACATCTATACAGGGCTATTCTGAGCTTTTAACGGGAAACATCAGCTTTTCGGAGGAGCAGAAAAAAACATTTTTGGAGAGAATAAAGAAAGAAAGCAAAAACATGGCCTCTCTGATAAACGATATTCTTATGATTTCAAGGCTTGAAAACGGAGAAATCGCCGAAATAAAAACCGAAATAAAGCTTAAGGCCATGCTTGAAGATATTTTGGCGGCGGAAGAGCCAAATATCAAAGCCCTAAACCTTACTGTCACAACGGAATGTGACGACATTGTCGTATATGCGGAATATAAATATTATTATCAGCTTCTGGGAAATCTCATAAGCAACGCCGTTAAATATAATGTTGAAAACGGAAGCATAGACATAAAAATTTATAAAAACAAGGGCCTTAACATTGTTGTTTCCGACACGGGCATAGGTATTCCCCCAAAATCAAGAGGAAGGGTTTTCGAAAGATTCTACAGGGTTGACAAGGGAAGGTGCAAAAAAATAGGCGGTACTGGACTCGGCCTGGCCATTGTAAAGCACATTGTGGGATATTACAACGGTGACATAAGCCTTAAAAGCAAAGAAAACAAAGGAACGACGGTAACCGTCAGAATATAAGACACAAGAGGTGCGGAGGAGCGTACCTCTTTTTTGTTTTGTCTGCCAAAACATAACGCCCTTTTGAAATTCAATTTGGCATAATGACGAAATTTTAATGTGTAAATTGTGAAAAGTGCTGAAGTTGCTTTGGGCTTTCATCTATATTTTGTCAAAGTCATTGACATTTTAAATAAAATTCTATAT
>JAJQCI010000122.1 GCA_021202835.1 Clostridiales bacterium
AAGAGCCATACCTCCCCAGCCGCAGATTCCTATAATGCCTATTTTCTCAGGGTCAACCTTTTCGTTTGTTGAAAGATAGTCAACGGCAGCCTGAAAATCCTCTGTGTTGATGTCGGGTGACGCCATATATCTGGGCTCGCCGCCGCTTTCGCCTGTAAATGAGGGATCGAAAGCTATTGTTAAAAAGCCTCTTTCAGCCATTGTCTGGGCATATAAACCTGCCGCCTGTTCCTTTACTGCTCCGAAGGGTCCGCAAACGGCTATTGCCGGAAGTCCGCTAGCTACTCCCTTGGGAACATACATATCAGCCGCAAGGATTACGCCGTATCTGTTGTGGAATGTAATCTTGCTGTGGTCAACCTTTTCGCTTTTGGGAAATGTTTTGTCCCATTCTTTTGTTAAATTCAATTTTTCCGTCATTTTAAAGCTTCCTTTCTATAATATTTTGTTTTATATATTTGCATATATTTCGAAGATTTACTTCTTTAATAATATCACTGTTTTACTTATTTTTCAATGGTTTTAATACCAATCGTGTTTTTCGTTTCTGTCAAGTGCGTTGATTTGTTCCATTTCCTCATTTGTCAGTTCAAAGCCGAATAGATCGAGGTTTTCTCTTATGTGGTCGGGATTTGACGAGCCGGGAATTACCACAACGCCTTTCTGCAGGTTCCAACGGAGAATAACCTGTGCTGAAGTGACATCGTGAATCGCTGCTATGGCTGAAATTGTTTCATCGGATAAAAGCTCCGCTGTGTAGCCTCTGCCGCCGAAGGGATACCAGCCCTGAACAACTATGCCTAAGCTTTGAATAAATGGTATAACGTCATTCTCCTGATAATAGGGGTGGATTTCATTCTGCACCAGTGCCGGTGTAATTGTTACTTGGGGGAGAAATTCCGTAAGTTCTTCAACATACCAGTTTGACAAGCCTATGGAGCGGATTTTTCCGTCAGCAACAGCCTGTTCCATAGCCTTATAGGCTTCAACGTCATTGGTGCCGGGGTGGTGAAGAAGCATCATATCTATATAGTCAAGCCCCATCTTTTCGAGAGCTTCATCTATTGCCTCCGCCGCACTATCGTATTGATTTGGATAAAGCTTTGTTATTACAAATATCTCTTCTCTCGGTACGTCCGATTCCCTAACTGCCTTTCCTACTGCGGCTTCATTGTGATACATATAGGCAGTATCTATTAGCCTTCCTCTGGCTTCAAGCAAAGCCGCTATAGAAACGGCGCATTCCTCGTCCGAAAGGCTGTATGTTCCCAAGCCCATAATAGGCATTTCGTAACCGCTGTTTAATAATACCGTTTTACTTTCAAAATCAAATTCGCCCACTGTTTTTACCTCGCTTATATCCAAATTTAAACTGTTTACCCATTCCATAACTTCGTCACCTGAAGTACCGGAGGCAAATCTTCTTCCGTCTATCCAAGCTGTACTGTCGGAGCAAAGACTGTGTAAATTTGTGTCACTGCTGCCTATGCCGCTTGAGTGGGATGTACAGAAAGGAACAATTGTTTTTCCGCTGAAATCATAGCTTTCCAAAAATGTACTTATAATCCTCGGTGCCTGCCCATGCCATATGGGGTAGCCAATAAAAACAATGTCATACTGATCCATATCTTCCACCAAACCTGAGATTTCAGGACGGGCGGAGCTGTTATTTTGCTCCTTTGTTGTTCTGGAGCTCGAATCGGTATAGTCCAAATCTTCATCTGTATAGGGGTCTGCGGCAATTATTTCATATAAATCGGCGGAAGTACCGCTGCTTATATATTCCGCAATCTGCTCTGTTGTTCCCGTACAGGAAAAATAAGCCACCAAAGCATTTGTTTTTGTACCTGTTTCCGCTGTTGTTTCTTTCTCAGCTTTAACTCCGTTTTCTGTTTCAGATACATTTGTGTTATTCTCGCCCACATACATATGTGCCCCGAAAACAGCCGTAGTTAAAACGATAAGAGCAGCTGTAAGGCTGAAAATCGTTTTTTTCATTGTGATCATCTCCTTCCTTAACCATTCCGCAGTCTGTAAACAAGAAAATCAAGGCAGTCAAGGCATTTTTGCTCCCTGTGAAGAGAAACAAGAAGAGAATCCCTGTGACGGCCTAAAATTTTAAGCACTTCGGAAATTTTCTTTTCACCAATACAGCTCATACATTTTTCCGTTGTTTCCTTATTACAGCCTGCATCAATCAGATTTTGATAAATGCTTCCGTAAAAATCATTTGCTTCTGCCATTTTTCCTCACCTTCTTTTTATATTTTTCGGCTGCTGCCGGGATTTGTAAATAAAAGTATTTTTCATTTAATCTCACTCTCCTTTTCATCATATATTGATTTTATAACCCTTGCCGGAATTCCGGCGGCAACGCTGTCGGCAGGCACGTCCTTTGTTACAACTGCTCCGGCGGCAATTACCGCATTTTCCCCTATTGTTACTCCCGGAAGAATTGTTACATTTGCCCCAATCAAAACTCTGTTGCCTATAACTATTGGCTTTGGAATTGTGCTGCTTCTGCTTTCAGGTTCAAAACAGTGGTTTAATGTTGTAAAGGTTGTGTTGTGTCCAATCAAAACACCGTTGCCTATTTTAACTCCGCCCTGATCCTGAAAATAA
>JAJQCI010000219.1:0-1960 GCA_021202835.1 Clostridiales bacterium
CATATTTGCTATTACATCCTTACGATATTTAACCTTTCCGTTTTCTATATAAACAGTATTAAGCTGCTTATTAAGTTCCGCAACTGAATTAACATTGCAGTATTTTTTAAGAAGTACACCGGTTCGTTCATTAAGTTCATTATTTACTTCAACTATAAGCTGTTCCGAAACCCTTACTGCGACACTGTAGTCCATTTTTAAACTCCTTTCCGTTATTTGTCATAGCCTATATTTTTGGCATACAAAAAGCCTTTTTTCATAATTTCCATACCCTTTTTGGTATCTACTTTGGGGTTTAAAACAATAGCCTTACCCTTTACATCGTTTTGAACCAAACCTTTCTTGCCGAGTGAACCTGCTGCGGCAGAAATCTTTAAGTTTTTCAAAGCTGTAATGGGGTTGTTCTTTGATTCCATCATTTTCTTGCCCGACGAAAATAGCTGTTTTTTATTCTTCTCGGATCTTCCCGTAAGCATATCCATACTTATATTGCAAACACCGAAATTTACCAAATCTTTTACGGAGTTTATCATATCATCATAACCCGCCAAATAACTTAGAGATGAAAAACCTACAATATCACCGTAAAATTCCTGTATTGCCAGTGTATCCCTTAAAAAACTCTCCGCTTCATTGTGGGGTATCTTAAATCCCTCCTCCAAAAACTCCAAGGCTCTTTGCTTTGCACCGGAATTTTCCAAGTCGCAGGTTGTGATAACCGTTTTTGCAAAGGATTTTAAAACTGCCAGATTACTTCCGTTAATCATATTAAAATTGCTGCCGGAAAGATGAGGAATTTTGCTTGAAGATACATTTATATAGCTTTCTGCAATATTTTTTATTTCGCTTTCATTTGTATTCAGCTTTGCAGCATTAAGTATTATTTTGGCATTGGCAATCATTATGGGAGTACACTTGCAATGATTTATATATCCTATCCAACCGAGAAAAAAATTTTTATAATTGACCTTCTCCATAGCATTGCCTACTGTCTCAGCAAGATATATTCCGCCGTTTACAACAACCTGCGTTCCTATATTGACGGCATTTCCTATTTTTGTTTTATTTGCATCTATTATTTTAAGCTTATCTTTATTTATAAAACCGTGTCTTTCAAGAAAGTTATAATCCGCTCTGACGCTTGAATCATATAAATTTGTTGCCTTGGCGGATAAAATATTGCTTACTTTGTTCACAGCATTTTGCCCCATTTCGGATTTTACAAAATCAGACAGCTGAGAAGCATTATCTAATATTTCAAGTCTGCCTAAGTCGTCTACAGAATTTTGAACAATTCTTGTTTCACTTGTTTTGTCGAATTCTGCGTCGCTGTCTCCTTGACAAAGGTCTAAATCTTCCAAATCAAAGCTGTTAAGCGTGTTTTCATATTCCGACATATACTATCACTCCTTTAAAATTAAGCATATTTCCTATAATAAATACTTGCCGCATTTTTAATGTCTTTGGTTAAAATGCCGTCTTCCGTCAATAAGGGAGTATCTATAATCCCCTTAACCAATTCGGTATTTTTATAAGCAAGTAAAATTATATTCTTTTCTCTTTCTTTATAGCTATTCCAGTTTCGGGAATTATTAACAACAAATTCCATAGCTGCAACGCTGTTGCCCAAGCCTTTCCTCATACCTTTTAAAATCCGATTGATTTGTCCGGCAGCATCAGCTATAACAGCAAGCTCCGTTTCCGCCCTTTTAAAATCTGAAATTATCTTTTCAGCCTCTGCCGCATTGCTATAGGCATTGTTAAGCTTTTCTTTTGCCTTTGCCCCTATAATCCCTCCGGCAATTAAAAGTGCGGGGCCGGCTACAATACCGCCCAAAATCGTAGAGCCTAAGGCCACACCTCCGCCTCCTGCCGCAAGCGTCCCTCCGCCGAGCCAAGCCAGTGTAGCATTCACCGCAGCCGCTCCGTGTAAAGTACCTATTGCCGCTCCCGTTGAAGC
>JAJQCI010000219.1:1970-2606 GCA_021202835.1 Clostridiales bacterium
TCATGCCCGCTGCACCTCCGACAACAAAAATTTTGGCTTTGAGTGAAATATCTTTCATTTCGCCGATATTTCCTTTTATTGTGTTCAGCTTCTCGATTTCGCATAAGCCTACACTTTTATCAAGAGAAAAGTGCTTTATTTGAGAAAATACATCGGCAAATTTTTTGATTTCTCTGCTGTATATTTCAAGCTTTGTCTTGCCCAGTTTTTCTATTGAAGATGATGTATTTTTTCTGACCTTTTCCAAGTGATTTTTTGCGGTTTCCAGCTCGGCTTCCGTTTTTTTCTGAATTTTATTTGCTTTTCCGGAATCCACTGCTCCCTTACCCATCTTTGCTGCTCCGGCAGCTCCCATAGCTGCCGGAACGGCAACTACTATAAGCGGTAACGCCATAAACAATTCTCCTTTACGCTTTAAACAATATTATTTTTTTGACTTTTTCGATTCCTTTCCAAGTTCATCCAAAAATTTTGCGGTATACTTATCTGTCTTTTCAGTTGCTGCAGCAGCAACTGCAGAAACAGTACCGAGAACAACACCGACAGCTCCCAAAACTAAAGGTAACATAGTAAAGCCTCCTTAAAAACTTAATTTTATACTTTTATTTTTCATTATTCTGTCAAATTCATCATAGG
>JAJQCI010000158.1 GCA_021202835.1 Clostridiales bacterium
CATCTCTTACATCGTCAAAGCAGTTGTCAAGAACAGCTCCCTTAATGAGCTCTCTGGCTGCCAAAGCCTCTGCTGCCGACTTAACAACCTCCGGGCTTACGCCTGCCTTGCCTACTTGAACAACAGGCACAAGCTTGGCCCCTTCTTTCTTTAAATATGCTCTCTGTTTGCTTGTAAGCATTAAAATCCATCCTTTAATCAATAAATTCAAATTCAAGGTCATAAATTCTGACTATATCGCCGTCTTTAATGCCCTTTTCTTTAAGTGCGTCAACAATGCCCTTTTCTCTTATATATTTTTGGAAGAAGGCAAAGCCCTGTTCGTTCTCGATGTTTGTATATCCTATCATCTTTTCAACACCTACGCCCTCAACGAGGAAATAGCCCTTTTCAACCTCGGTAACGGTGAAGCTGCCCAAATCTTCGGGTATCTCATCAACAAATTCGTCATAATCCTCATCGAAAAGAATAACATCACGGGGGTAGTCCTTAAGAATTTTTGCGGCCTCCTCCAAAATTTCTTCAATACCCTGATTTGAAGCCGCCGAAAGAGGGAACACCTTCATTCCCTCAGGCTCAAAGGCTTCCTTAAGCCTTTTAAAATTTTCCTCACCTTCGGGAATATCCATTTTGTTTGCGGCAATTATCATAGGCCGCTCCAAAAGGGCTTCGTTATACTTTTCAATCTCGGCGTTTATGGCTCTTACACTTTCAACCGGGTCGTTTCCTTCTACGGCTCCTGCGTCTACAACGTGAATAAAAACCTTCGTTCTTTCAACATGGCTTAGAAAATCAAGCCCCAGGCCTACGCCTTCGCTGGCTCCCTCTATAAGCCCGGGAATGTCTGCCAAAACAAAGTCTCTGCTGAATTTTCCCCTTACAACACCTAAATTCGGGCTTAAGGTTGTAAAGTGGTAGGCGGCTATTTTGGGGTTGGCGTTTGTGGCCATTTTGAGAATCGTTGACTTTCCGGCGCTGGGCATACCCACAAGCCCTACATCGGCTATAAGCTTAAGCTCTAAAATAACGTCATATTCCTTCGATTCCTTCCCTGCTTCGCAATAACGGGGCGCCTGTCTTGTAGGGGTGGCGAAGTGCTGGTTTCCTCTGCCTCCTCTGCCCCCTTTTATAATAACTCTTTTTTCGCCGGGCTTTGTAAGGTCTGCCATAACCTTGTTTGAAACGGCTTCTCTTATAACCGTGCCTGCCGGCACCTTTATAATAACATCGGCTCCGTCGGCGCCCGAGCGGTTTTTCTTTTCTCCGTCTGCGCCGTTTTCGGCCTTAAACACTCTTTTATATCTGAAATCCATAAGGGTGGAGGCTCCGCTGTCAACAACAAAAACAATGTCGCCGCCCTTGCCCCCGTCGCCGCCGTCGGGGCCGCCGTGGGTAATATATTTTGCTCTGTAGAAGGAAACACAGCCGTTTCCGCCTTTGCCTCCCTTAATGTGAATTTTCACTCTGTCAACAAACACTGTAAATTCACCTCTTTCATATTATACAAGAAAGGCGGCTATATTGTGTTTATATAGCCGCCTGGTTTTGTTTTATTATGCTTCAACAGGGTAAACAGAAACCTGCTTTTTGTCTCTGCCCAGTCTTTCAAATTTAACCTTGCCGTCTGCCAACGCAAATAATGTATAATTATTTCCGCAGCCTACATTCTTACCGGGATGAATTCTTGTACCGTTCTGTGTGTAAAGAATGTTTCCGGCTAAAACGTGCTGTCCGTCAGCTCTCTTAGCGCCGAGTCTTTTAGCGTTTGAGTCACGGCCGTTCTTTGAAGAACCAGAACCCTTTTTATGAGCAAATAATTGAAGGTTAATTCTTATCATCGGTTTGCGCCTCCTTGCTATTTAAGGAATCGCCGGTCTGCTGCCGCTTCCTTAACAATTATATAATCGGAATATTCCTCCCTAAGACAGTTTACAGAAAGCCGGAAAGCCTTAAGAAGCAAATCTGCCTTGGGATTTTTTTCTCCCTTTAAGAGAGAAGGTATTAAAAAGTATAAATATCCGCTTTCCTCATCAATATCCAGTTCATACCGTGAGCCTATCTCCGTAAGAGCCTCAATCGCATTGACAGTCGACTGTGACAAAACGGAAACAGCACTGCATACTATCGGGTCGGTATGATTTTTCACTTCAAAGCCGCAGATAATTTCGTCTTTTTTAAATATGGTTACATTAAGCATGATTAAGCGTTAATCTTAGTAACGGAAAGCTTTGTGAAAGGCTGTCTGTGACCGCATTTTTTGTGGAAACCCTTTTTGGGCTTATACTTATAAACGATAACCTTTTTAGCCTTGCCTTCGCCTAAAACCTTGGCAGTAACCGAAGCACCCTCAACTGTGGGAGCACCTACGGAAATATTTTCGCCGTCGGCAATAACAAGAACCTTGTCAAAGGTATATTCACCCTCTGTAACACCTAACTTTTCAACAGTAATAACGTCACCTTCGGAAACCTTATACTGCTTGCCGCCTGTTTCGATAATAGCGTACATCCATTGCACCTCCTTATAATCAGGAACTCGCCGAATACGGCTCCGAAAACCGGATTAAAAAGCCTCTTCGTGCGGTAACTGTAAATT
>JAJQCI010000103.1 GCA_021202835.1 Clostridiales bacterium
ATTAATGTCTGCCGCTTAAATTATCTTAATGACATTGTATAGGGGGGTGTTGCAAAAAACTGCATCCCCTCCTGCATCGCGGCGGTCTTTGAAAATTCTCCGGGGATATTTTTCAGAGGCTTTTTATAGTGTTTGGAAGAGCTCGTAGGGCTGATTTCGATTTTAGGCATTTGTCGGGTTCCTCCTTTCTTTTGTTTCTTACTCCTTTCAGCGGATTGGAAGGAAATTGTCGGTTCTATGGGCTCTTTCAAACACTATAACTTTTTGGCAAAAGTATATATAAACTGCTTTGCATTTTATGAAAAGGAGGCGAAAAGCAGATGAAAAAGGGTAAAAATACGGATAATTCCGAGACGGAACGCAAGATTAGACCTGCTTTGAACCCCGATGCGAGAGAGAATCAGCTGATTTCATTAGCTGTAGACTTGGCGGAGAAGCAGTTGAAGGAAGGAACGGCTTCGGCTCAGGTTATAACGCATTATTTGAAGCTGGCTACACAGAAAGAAAAGATTGAACAGCAGATTCTTGAAAAACAGAAGGCTCTTATTGAAGCAAAAACGGAGTCTCTGCAATCGGCAAAGAGGATTGAGGAGCTTTACAAAAATGCCCTTGACGCTATGAGAAATTATAGTGGGCATGGTGGAGACGATGAAGAATATGAGTATTAGGACTTATTCTGAGCTTATAAGGATTTCGACATTTGAAGACCGATTCGGATATTTGAGACTGTTCGGGAATGTGGGGCAGGAGACATTCGGGTTTGACAGGTATATGAATCAGCAGTTTTACAGGTCGAAAGAGTGGAAACAGGTTCGGGATTTTGTGATTGTAAGGGACAAGGGCTGTGATTTGGGAATTTCGGGTCGGGAGATTTACGGGAAGATATTGATTCACCATATGAACCCTATTATGCCGGAGGACATAAAGCACAGCACTGATTTTCTCTTGAATCCCGAGTATTTGATTTCGGTTTCACATTTGACACACAATGCTATACATTACGGAGAGGAAATATTAACTATAATGGACGTGGCGGAGAGACACAAAAACGACACCTGCCCTTGGAAAAAATGAAAGGAGTAATAGTAATGAACATTATTAAACCGGGAGACGAACTTTTGATTAAAAAGCCTGTACAATTTACTTGTCGTAATTGTGGCTGTATATTTGAAGCAACTGCAAATGAGTATATAAGAGGAAGGATATACCATACATGTATATGTCCTTGCTGCGGCGAACAGGTAATTACAAAGAAGGAGTAATAGCGATGAAAATTATTAAAGAAGGAAACCTTGATTTTTTAAAGGAAAGTAAAGAATTTACCTGCTGTAAGTGCGGCTGTATATTTGAAGCCGAAAAAGACGAATATGTATATTCAGGTTCTCATTATAATGAATCATACTATGTAAGCACTTGTCCGTGCTGTGGAATAATGGTATACAGCAGCGATAACTAAGGAGAAAGTTATGAACGAAAGTATTTTAACATCTGTAAAAAAGTTCCTCGGGATTGAGGAAAGCTATGAATATTTCGACCAAGATATTATTATACATATCAACTCTGTGCTGAGTGTTTTGGCACAGCTGGGAGTGGGAACGGAAGGCTTCGGGATAAGCGACAAAAGTGCTGTTTGGAGCGACTTTACGGACAATGAAAAAATTCAGATGATTAAGTCTTATGTATATTTGAAGGTAAGGCTTTTGTTTGACCCGCCTACGGTTTCAAGCCACGTTGACGCTATTAACAATATGATAAGCGAATATGAGTGGCGGCTGAATGTAGCTGTAGACCCGGGAGAGGAAGAAAGTTAAAAATTATGTGGAGCTACAACTATACATTTCAATATTCTTACTCTCCTACACTTTGCCATCACGGTAAAAAGGGTCAAAAATGGGGAGTAAGAAACGGACCGCCTTATCCGCTTAAAAGGGATGAAAACAAGGTTGAAAATTCTAAGAAATCGGGTATAATTAAAATAACAATTTCCGGGCACAAGTCTGCGCCTATGAAAGCAGAACCTAATTCAATCATAGACCATATTTCTTCAAAAACGGGAAAGGTTGACAAAAGAAGTTACTATGACGAAAGAGGATTGAAATTAAAAGACGTACATACTACAGACCATGGGAATCCAAAAGTACATCCGTATGGAAAACATGGTGAACACGCACACGATTATACTTGGTATAAAGACGGAAGCGTAAAACAAGGCAAACATCGTGACTTGGATACAGAAGAAAGAAAGGAGAACAGTGATATTTTATGACATTAGACTATATAAGACAAGCAATCAAAGAAGCCAATGACGTGTATTTCGATTATCACGGAAAACGAGCGGGTATAGAATTTACAGGAGAAAACGGAATTTTTACATTTATTATGTGGTTTGGAAAAGGATATGATTTCGAGGAAAAGACCTTTCCGCCAAGCAAGCTGAATGATGATATTATAGATAAAGTTTTCAACGAAAAATTCTTTGACGGAAAATCTCTCGTTGACCTTATAGATGTTGTTGAAATAGATTTTGCTTAAAATTATTAACCCACCGAAGTAAGTATCACTTATTTCAGTGGGTTTTTAATATATTATG
>JAJQCI010000222.1 GCA_021202835.1 Clostridiales bacterium
ATGGCCCAATCTTTCCATCATAATCGAAATATTAACGCCCTTTCCGCCGGGCTTAATGTCTTCTCTGTTGCATTTATTGATTTCTCCGACACAGAAACGGGTTAAAGCTAACGAATCATCAAAAGATGGATTAAGGGTTAAAGTATATATCATAACAAAACCTCCTTCATAATCTTTTCTTACGAAAATACAAATCTAATTTATGAAACTATGATACCACAATTTTTTATTTTTTGCAATATAATTTAGATACTATATTTGACAATTTTGTGAAAATATTATATAGTATAGGTAGCGTAAAAAAAATTTTCACTTATGAGGAGAGACAGATAATGAAAAAAATAAAAGTAATGAGCATCTTCGGCACAAGGCCGGAGGCTACAAAAATGGCGCCCCTTATTAAGGCTATGGAAAAAAACGAAAATATCGAACCCCTTGTCTGTGTTACCGCACAGCACAGGGAAATGCTTGATCAGGTTTTGGACATATTTAAAATTAAGCCCGACTATGACCTTAATATAATGAAGGAAAGGCAGACACTGACGGATATTACAACAAGGGCTTTAATAGGCCTTGAAAACGTAATGAAGGAAGCCAAGCCCGACCTTGTTTTGGTTCACGGTGACACAACAACCACCTTCGCCGGGGCTTTGGCGGCTTTTTACAGCGGAATAAAGCTGGGCCACGTTGAAGCAGGCCTCAGAACCTATGACAAAACACAGCCCTTCCCGGAGGAAATGAACAGGGTTTTAACAGGAGATTTGGCAGATCTTCACTTTGCCCCCACGAAGCTTGCAAAAGAACACCTTCTTCTTGAACATATAAACCCCGAAGGCATTTTCATAACGGGAAACACGGCCATTGACTGCATAAAAACCACAATCGAAGACAATTATAAATTTTCAAGGGATTGTCTAAACGAAATCGACTATAAAAAATACAGAGTTATAGCAATGACGGCCCACAGGCGTGAAAATCTGGGCGAACCTCTCGAAAACATATGCAGGGCCACCCTTAAGCTTGTTGAGGATAATCCCGATGTTTATGTTGTATATGCGGTTCATTTTAACCCTGCGGTAAGAGAAACGGCCTACAGAATTTTGGGAAATCACCCGAGAATTCTTTTAACCGACCCTGTTGATATGAAGGACATGCATAACCTTATGAATCTTTCATGCTTTATAATGACCGACTCCGGAGGAATTCAGGAGGAAGCTCCTTCAATGCACAAGCCCGTTCTGGTTTTGAGAAATGTAACCGAGCGCCCCGAAGGCCTGGAAGCCGGCACCCTCAGACTGGGCGGAAACAATGCCGAAGAAATCTACAAGCAGGCGGATCTTATACTTAACAACAAAGAGGTATATGAGTCTATGGCAAAAAGCAAAAACCCCTTCGGCGACGGCTATGCCGCCGAAAGGATCGTTGAAGCCATTCTCTACAGCTTCGGCTTAAGAAATGACAGGCCTGAAGATTATTAATATTATTCAGCAATATGTGCTGACATCCAAACCCGATATTATAGCAGTCAAGACAACTGACCAAATCTTTCTTGGTCAGTTTTTCTTGTGTGGCAAATAATGTTCACTTGCCAAGCCTCCGTCAATTTTATGACTTTCGTGCAGGAGCAGCTTGTATATTTGTTTCCGTGCCTACGTCGTCCTTGCCTGCACATTGTACTGCCCAATAAACCCGGTCACCGCCGGCAGCCTCCAAGCCTCCCCTTTCAAGGGGAGGTGGGCAGCGAGACGGAGAGGTTCTGCAGGTGCCACGCCCGAACCGGCTTTCCGTAAATTTATTCCTTATACCACAGAGCACCCCGGCGCAGCTCCGCTGCTGTAGATGGCATAACTATAGTGGAACTTTCCCGAAGACTGAATATTATGAACCTGGTTGCCGCCTCCGGCGTTCGGAGTCCTTAACCACCAATATTGTGCCGAACCGTTTTTATACTTGATACGGTTTGTGTCAGCTCCCGTTCCTGCTGCTGTCAAATCTGAATAATCGGAGTAGTAAGGATACGGCTTGCCCTCAGTTACTGTTGATAATTCATCACCGGCATACACCTCACGTCCGGAAAGAAGCCAGAATAATTCTTCTGTCTCATCACTTCCCCCTCCGTCACAAACCGTGTTTCGGGCCGTAACCTTCTTAACCTTCCCTATAACCGCCAAAAAGTCTTCATCCACTCCGTTCATAAATCCTGCCGCTGTGCTTACCCAGGAGGGCGGCCTGTCAAATTTCGTCCGAGGCTCCCAAACCGCTCCGGCTTCTGCATCACTGTTTAAAAACTGCCTTATGGCACTCTCCGCCCAGTTGTTGCTGCCGAAGGAACTGCGCTGTGCGCTGTTTATACAATCCTGTACTGCTGTGGTTTCTATAGTGCCGAGAAATGTACCGCCGCTGCCGGCTGCAACCGCCGCACTCTCTGTCGCAGAAACGGCCGAATTGCTTTCAAACGCCTGAACACTGAGTGCCGTTAAGGCAGCAGAACCTGCGTCGTTTGAAAAACAAAGCTGTCCCCCTGCCGGCAGGCCTTCCGTCAGTGTAAACTGATAATCCCCGGCTTTCCAATAAGACGAATAATCTGC
>JAJQCI010000282.1 GCA_021202835.1 Clostridiales bacterium
ATAATAAATTCAAGATATGAAAAACGATTTCAGATAAGTCCTGCAGGCATCTGCGTTTTTCATAAACGTATACTCATATATAAATTTATTACAGTATAGGAGGTCACTTTATGGATTACAGAAAATCAGCAGAACAGGTAATTGAAAAAATAGGCGGCAAGGAAAACATAGTTTCAGCCGCTCACTGCGCAACACGTTTAAGACTTGTGGTTGCGGACAACGATATTATTAAAAAAGAAGATATTGAAGAAATTGACGGTGTTAAAGGCTGTTTCCTTGCTTCCGGTCAGCTTCAAATCATCTTTGGAACAGGTACGGTAAACAAGGTTTATGACGAATTCATTAAAATAGCCGATATAGCCGCCGCTTCAACCTCGGAGGTTAAACAGCAGGCTGCCGCAAAGTCAAACATTTTTAAGCGTCTTATAAAAACTCTCGGCGACGTTTTCGTTCCCATAATCCCTGCAATTGTTGCCTGCGGTCTTATTATGGGTCTGACAGAAGCCTTAAACTTTATGAATACAAACGGCTACATAAGCATTAACACAAACGGCTACGTTTTCCAAATTATTTCACTTTTAAGCAGCGCAGCCTTTACCTTCCTTCCTATTTTAATAGGCTTCTCTGCAACAAAAACCTTCGGCGGAAATCCCTATTTAGGTGCGGTTTTGGCAATGTTCCTTATACATACAAATCTCCAGAATGCCTATACCGTAGCAACGGAGGGATATGCTCAGTCCTTCAGCATTTTCGGGCTTTACGATGTTCATATGGTAGGTTATCAGGGGCACGTTATCCCGATTGTTATAGCTTCATTGATACTTGCAAACATTGAAAAACGCTTACACAAGGTTATTCCCGAAATAATCGACCTTTTCGTAACTCCTTTGGTAAGCCTTCTTGCAACAGCCTTCCTTGTATTTACATTCATAGGCCCTGTATTTATCTATATTGAAAATGCCATAATTTCAGGTATTCTCGTTCTTCTTACACTCCCAATGGGAATCGGCTCCTTCATTATGGGCGGTCTTTATTCATCAACTGTTGTAGCCGGTATTCACCATATGTACACGGTTATTGACTTAGGTCAGATTTCTCAATATGGCTATACCTACTGGCTTCCCCTTGCTTCGGCGGCTAATATGGCTCAGGGTGCAGCCTGTCTTGCAGTAGCAGTTAAAACAAAGAAGGCAAAAACAAAGTCACTTGCTCTTCCCGCAGCTCTTTCAGCTATGCTGGGAATAACAGAACCGGCAATCTTCGGTGTAAACTTAAGATATACAAAGGTGTTTGTCTGCGGAGCAATCGGCGGTGCCTGCGGAGCTATGGTTGCTTCACTCTTCCACTTAGGCGCAACAGCCACAGGTGTAACAGGTATTTTTGCAATACTTCTTCACCTTCACGCTCCTCTTCAATATGTAATCTCTATGCTGATAGCTGTAGCCGTTGCTTTTGTTCTTTCCTACCTTTTCGGTTACAAAGACGAATAATAATTTTTTTCGGCTAAAGAGGTGATAATGTGAAATTTAACAATATTAAACATAAAAATCTGCTTCAAACCGCCGCTCTACTTGAAAAAGCGGCGGAAGGCCGGCCTTCTAAGTGGCGTCAGCTTTTCCATATTATGCCCAAAACAGGCTGGCTTAACGACCCTAACGGCCTTTGTGAATTTAAGGGAGAATATCACATATTTTATCAGTATTCACCCTTTGATACAAAGCCGGGAACAAATTTTTGGGGTCATTATAAAACAAAGGATTTTATAACCTATGAATATCTCCCTCCGGCTCTCTGCTGTGACCAAAACTTTGACTGCCACGGTGTTTATTCGGGTTCGGCTCTTATAGATGAGGGCAAAATGTACCTTTATTATACAGGCAATGTAAAACAGCTCGGAGATTTTGACTATATTAACAATGGAAGAGAACACAATCTTGTTCTTGCCGTTTCGGAGGACGGGTTGACCTTTGATGATAAAACTCTTCTTATGAAAAATTCCGACTATCCTTCCGACTGTACCTGTCACGTAAGAGATCCGAAGGTATTTAAGTATAACGATAAATTTTATATGATTTTGGGTTCAAGAACAACAGATGACACAGGCGAGGTTTTGGTTTATGAATCAGACAACAAAACAAACTGGCGGCTTGTAAACCGCTTAAGAACAGCCGAAAAGTTCGGCTATATGTGGGAATGTCCCGACTTGTTTTTCTTAGGGGATAAGCAGATTTTGGCTTTTTCTCCACAGGACATAGAAGCGGAAGGCTTTAAATATAACAACGTCTACCAAAGCGGCTGGGCTTTTATTAAAGGCAGCTTTACAGAAGAGGGCTGTACAGTAGGGGAGTTTAACGAGCTTGACAGGGGCTTTGACTTTTATGCGCCCCAGTCCTTTGAAACCTCAGACGGCAGAAGAATTATGATAGGCTGGCTTGGTTTGCCGGATTTAGAAGATTATTATTCAAATCCCTGTGAAGAATTCGGCTGGTCACACTGTCTGACAATCCCTCGGGAAATAAGCTTTAAAGACAATAAGCTTATTCAAAGCCCCATAAGGGAATATGAAAACCTAAGAGAAAGTGACATAACAAGCAAAAATCAAAATGGAATAAAGGCTTTTGAAGCTCTTATAACCTATAATAATCCTGAAAAAACGGAGATTACCGTTCACAGTGACTGTAAAATAACCTATGAAAATAAAGCTTTAACACTATCTTTCGGAAAAAGCGGCGCAGGAAGAAAGTCAAGAAGCGTAAGCCTTGAAAGCCTCAGCAAGATTAGAATTTTCTGCGACAGCTCATCGATAGAAATTTTCGTAAACGGCGGTGAAGAGGTTTTTACCTCACGTTTTTATCCCGAAAGCTACAGCGGAATAACACCTGATGAAAACTGTACAGGTTTTAAAGTTTGGAAGCTTAAAGGTTTTGAATACAAATAAAAAGAGGAAAGCTACAATGAAAATCAATCATATATCAATTTATGTTTCCGACCTTGACGCAAGCCGAGCCTTTTATGAAAAATATTTCGGTGCAAAATCGGGAAATAAATATCACAATATAAAAACAGGGCTTCAAACCTATTTTCTGTCATTTGACGGAGATGTAAGGCTTGAGCTTATGTCAAGACCTGATTTAATTTCAGATGACAAAAAAGAGTTTCTGACAGGCTTGACGCATTTGGCTTTCAGCACAGGCAGCAAGGAAAAGGTTGACGCTCTTACGGCTCAGCTTGAAGCCGACGGATATACGGTCGCAGGACAGCCTCGTACCACAGGGGACGGCTATTATGAAAGCGTTATTCTTGACAACGAAGGAAACAGAATTGAAATAACAGTGTAAAGATCGGAGGGTTTGGTATGAAATATATAACTGCAATAGGTGAAGCCTTAATTGATTTTATACCGGAGGAAAAGGGCTGCCGGCTCAAGGACGTAACCGGGTTTAAAAGGGTCTGCGGCGGTGCTCCGGCAAATGTTGCGGCCGCAGCAGCCTTGCTTGGCGGAAAAAGCCGAATAATTACAAAACTGGGAAAAGACCCCTTCGGTGATTATATTGTAGACACATTAAATCAAGCCGGAGTTGACACAGGCTCGGTTTTGCGAACTGATGAAGCAAAAACAGCCCTTGCTTTTGTAGCACTTGCTAATGACGGAAACAGAGACTTTTCATTTTACAGAAACCCTTCGGCAGATATGCTCCTTAAAGCAGAGGAAATATCGGAAGATATTCTGAAAGGTACGGGAATTCTGCATTTCTGTTCAGTTGACCTTATAAAAGCCCCTGTAAAGTATGCCCATATAAAAGCCATAGAGCTTGCCAAAAGCCAAAACGCAATAATCAGCTTCGACCCCAACATTCGCCTTAACCTTTGGGACAGCCCCGAAAACTGTGTAAGCACAATAAGGGACTTCATAAAATATGCTGATATATTAAAAATTTCCGATGAGGAATTAGAGCTTATAACAGGGGAAAATGACATAAAAAAGGCCGCTCCTTCTCTTTTTTCACAGGGTGTAAAAATGATTATGTACACTATGGGCGGAGACGGCGCCGCACTTTTAACCCCCGGCAAGGAAATAAAAGTAAAAGCCCCGAAGGTAACGGCAAAGGATACCACCGGGGCAGGGGACTGCATTATTGGCTCTTTCCTCTACGCTCTTTCGGCTGCGGATGTTAAAAAAGAAACACTGCCGACACTTTCAGAAAAGGAGCTTCACGAAATGCTTTACTTCGCAAACTGCGCTTCAGCCTTAAGCGTAACAAAAAGCGGCGCAATAGCTTCATACTCAACCTTGCCTGAAATTAAAAAATTTATGAAAAACCTATAAAACAATGCAGCGGCAGTTATTCTCATAAAGGATAACTGCCGCTGCCGTTTTATAGGGGAATTATTTAGTTTTACGGCTATTGAAACAGGTAAAGTGCAGCAGAAAGTACGACAACGCAGGCATCCGCAATCTGCTGTACCCATACCGGTCCCAATTTTTATAAGCCGGCTGAACATTGTGGGCAGAGCCATTGTCATAATCGCCTTAGGCACAGGGTACTCTCAAATATTTCCTTTCTTTCTCGGAAACCCCTTCAAGAACCCGAACTTCATTGTTAACAAGAAAAGGATATAAATGTTCTCTTAAAGCACTTTGTTCTGTGGGTACAATATAATTGAACCTCATATCATCCCCTTGCTTTACTCAGCGAATAAATCCCTTTGCTTCCAACCGTTTTACCACACCTGCAGCCGGTGGATTGCTTATAGATATAAGCCGCTCCAAATCACGCCGGGTCGTAGACCCTCCAACATTTTCATCATTTTCCAAAAGTAATAATTGCAATAATTCGAGAAATGTCACGTCAAATTTCTTCAAAAATTATTGGACATATTTTCAATAGCAATATACAGTTTCCGGATTTCCGGAACAATAGGTTTTTTGACTCCATAAATAAATTTTATCTCCTATATAAATATAGCTTGCTATATATTTTGGCGCTTCTCGTACCGCCCGTGCAAAATGCACGGCTGAACTGTTACAATTTTTCAAATTTTTCAGGCTGAATTTCGGCAAAAAAGCTTGACACGGGGCGGCCGGTGTGTTATTATCTTATATAGACGTTGAGCGTCTTTTTTTATGCTGCATATTTGCAGCGGAAAAATAATAATCTAAACATAAAGGCAGGTGAAGGGTTTTGAGAACGAGAATTACCTTAGCGTGTACCGAATGCAAACAGCGTAATTACAATACGATGAAAGACAAGAGAGTACATCCTGAAAGAATGGAAACTAAGAAATATTGCAAATTCTGCAATAAGCACACGACTCACAGAGAAACGAAGTAATTGTTTCCCCGAGGATTGTACCTTTTTAAAAGAAAGGGGTATCATATTTTAAATGGAAGAAAAAAACACCAAAAGCGCAGCTAAACAAAAAAAGTCCGCTTCTAAGTTTTTAAACAGACATGTAGGCGAATTTAAGAAAATTATTTGGCCTTCTAAAGAAGAACTTTTTAAGCAGACAGTGACAGTTATTTGTCTTTCGGTTGTAGTTGCCCTTATTATCTGGGGATATGACGAAATTTTCGAAAATCTCTACAGGGCGCTTATAACTTTAGTTCAATAATTTATACGGGGTGAGAAAATGGCTGATATACAGGAACCCAAGTGGTATGTTATTCATACTTATTCGGGGTATGAAAACAAGGTTATGGGAGATATTGAAAAAACGGTTAAAAACCGCAATATCGAAGATTTAATATGCGAACTTCATATACCCGAAGAGGAGTATACCGAAATAAAAAGCGACGGAACAAAAAAGACAGGCTTAAGAAAAAAATATCCCTGTTATGTTTTTATTAAGATGATTTTGACCGACGAAACATGGTATCTCGTAAGAAACACAAGAGGTGTCACCAGTTTTGTAGGCGCCGACTATTCAAAGCCCCAGCCTCTCTCTGACGCAGAGGTCAGGTTTAACGGTCTTGAAAAGAAAGCGGTTGTTTCCTTCGGTCACAAGGTGGGCGACTCCATTCTTGTAAACGACGGCCCCTTTAAGGACTCAACAGGCATCATTAAGGAAATTAATCTTAACAAGCGCTCCGTTGTTGTCAAAATTTCTATATTCGGCAGAGAAACCCCCGTTGAGCTTGACTTCAGCCAAGTCAGCAGCATCGATTGATTTTATTGAATGATTTTTAAAGTAGTTATCGTAAAAAGAGGGCTTTTCTAACTCTTTTGTAGGTTAAGCTCTCCCGAGTGGGAGGGAAAATCCCGCAATTACCACATTTATAGGAGGTGCCGTTATGGCAAAGAAAATTCAAGGTTATGTAAAATTACAAATTCCGGCAGGCAAGGCAACCCCGGCTCCCCCGGTAGGTCCTGCGCTGGGTCAGCAGGGCGTAAACATTATGGGCTTCTGTAAAGAATTCAACGAGAGAACAAAGAAAGACGCAGGTCTTATTATTCCCGTTGTTATCACTGTTTTCCAGGACAAGTCTTTTACTTTCGTTACAAAGACTCCTCCCGCAGCCGTTCTTCTTAAGAAGGCAGCTAACATCCAGTCAGGTTCGGGAAAGCCCAATAAGGAAAAGGTTGCTACAATTCCCCTTGAAGAGGTTAAGAAAATCGCAGAGCTTAAGATGCCCGATTTAACAGCAGCCAGCTTAGACGCTGCAATCAGTATGATTAAGGGTACTGCAAGAAGTATGGGAATTGTTGTTAAGGAATAATTTTATACTTTAAAAATAATTTAATCGAAAAGAAATACAGACTTATGTCTGTAAGGCGTTAAATAAGTGGGAGGGTATCTTCCCGATATTACCACATAAGGAGGAACTTAATTTGAAACGAGGCAAAAAATATCAGGAAAGCGCAAAGCTTATCGAAAGGGCAAAGCTTTACGATCCCAGTGAAGCCGTAGAGCTTGTAAAAAAGACAGCTTCCGCAAAGTTCGATGAAACAGTAGAAGCTCACATTCGTTTAGGTGTTGACTCAAGGCACGCTGACCAGCAGGTTCGTGGTGCCGTTGTACTTCCGAATGGTACCGGAAAGAAAATCCGTGTGTTAGTTATAGCTAAAGGTGACAAGGCAGACGAAGCAGCCGCTGCAGGGGCAGATTTTGTCGGTGCAGAAGATATGATCGCTAAAATTCAGGGTGAAAACTGGTTCGATTTCGACGTTGTTGTTGCAACGCCCAATATGATGGGTCAGTTAGGCCGTATCGGTCGTATCTTAGGCCCCAAGGGCCTTATGCCCAACCCCAAAGCAGGCACGGTTACAATGGATATTGCAAACGCAGTTAAGGAAATTAAAGCAGGTAAGATTGAATACCGTCTTGACAAAACAAACATTATCCATGTTCCCGTTGGTAAGGCTTCCTTCGAAAGCGCTAAGCTTCTCGAAAACTTCAATACCCTTATGAATGCCATTATAAAGGCAAGACCCGCCGCAGCTAAGGGACAGTATTTAAGATCTGTCGTTCTTACAGCTACAATGGGCCCGGCTATAAAGGTAAATCAGGCAAAAGTCGGCTCAGCCGCTAACTAAAAAATTGCTGTTATCAAAAGACCGTTTCACCAAAAGGAAGCGGTCTTTTTTCTTTCCTGTAAAAAACTCAAAAGGCACAGGCCCGGGTTCAGCCCATAGCCTGTGCCTTTTATTAATTTATTGTGCAGCAGCCTGCGTCACTGCTCTTCGGAGTTTAAAATCGCCACAGCGTCTGTTAAGTCTATAACGGCGTTTGAATCGGCGTCTCCTGCCGCAAGCTGTGTTCCGTTTATTTCAGCTGTTCCGCTTAAATATTTTAACAGAAGGGCGGCGTCCTTTTCGTCTACCGCTCCGTCTCTGTTAACGTCTCCTGCTTTAAAAGGAACCCCGTCATAAAGCGCTATAATCACTGCGTCAGACTCCTCTATGCCGGTTCCTCCAACATAAATTATATATGCGCAGTCGGATTTCATCCACTCCGCAGGGAGAAAATCCACAGTGAAGCCGTTTTCAGAATCAAGTGTCGGCGCAAACTGATCCAAATAAATTACGGTGTCTAAATCTTCACTGTTATATTCCATAGCAAGCAGGGTTATTTCCTGATTTTCTCCCGGCTCTGTCAGCTGACACTCTGCGTATATGTCTCCGTTTTCAGTCTGTATGGCAGATGTGATTGTTACAGAGCTTTCCGCAAAAACACTCTGTGCTCCCAATAACGCAAAAGCTATCGGCAGAAAGCATAAAAGAATTATTTTTTTCATAGTCGGTCTCCTTTATTAAGTACATAGTTCATATAATTCTGCTTTTGGGCCCTCAGCCCTCTGTGTTTTCATAGCTGTGTTCCAAAACATCACTGTAGGGCTTAAGCTCACTGTTCCAAATATACAGTCTTGCCGTTTGTCCTTCCGAAAGACTTACGCTCAGCTGACAGCCGCCGGAACCGTCATTTTTCACGGTATAGCCGTCAGTATCCGCAAGCCGTCCGTATTCGTCAAAGGCTGCCAAAATAATTCTGTCTCCTGCCTTTTCGGAAACACCTATTACCACAGCGGTAAAATCTGAATCCGACTGGGATGTACTTTCCACATAGTAGGAAAGGCTGTTTTTGTTGTATATAATATTCGCCGCTTCCGTAAGGGCCGTGTTGTAGCTTTCAAATGTAATTTTATTCCACTGCGCCTCAGAACCGCCGTAAAATACATATTCTATTGCCGAACAGTAGCGGAAAGCCCTTGCATAAACATATGTAACTGTTTCGGGAACAGAAACATATTTTAAGCCCGTGCAGTTTTGGAAGGCATATGTATTAATCGTCGTAACATTCTCCCCTATATTAAGGCTTTCCAGGCTCTTGCAGTTATAGAAAGCATATGAGGGAATCGATGTTATGCCCTTTCCTATATAAAGCTCGGTTAAGACCGTACAATTATAGAAAGCATATGAACCCAGTGATGTTATATTATCGTTTAGGCTGACAGATGTCAGGGCCGTACAATTATAGAATGTGTATGAGCCTATTGAAGTAATATAGGTCAAATCTATATTCTTTAAGCCGGTGCAGTTATAGAAAGCATATGAGTCCAGAGAAGCTATGCTGCTGTTTAAATTAATTTCCGTTAAGCCCGTGCAGCCGTAGAAAGCATAGCTTCCTATAGATTTAACCGAATCGGCCAAAGACACCTCAGTCAGGTTTGTCATATTCTGACAGGTATAGTTTCCTAAATTGGATATTCCCTCTGTTACGGTAAGCTTCTTTACTTTCGAAGCGTAGGTGCTCCATGGATAAGACGAAGAATCTATCATTGTGCCTGTTCCGTATAATATAAGTTCGCCGGAATAGGTCAGCTCCCACTGCATATCAACGCCGAAGGTTCCGCTGTATAATATATCCGTGCTTACATCTCCTATGCTTTCGAATGTTATACTCCTGCTGTCTGCATATTCTTCGGCATATGAGCCTGTATAGCCCCTTATAACAAGGTCTTCTGAATGGCTGTTAAAGGCGTTTGAAGAAATCGTCAATACACCGTAGGGTATAGTTATTCCTGTTAAGCCGCTGCAGCTGCTGAAAGCATAATTGTTTATTGTTGTAACATTTTCGCTTAAAACAACGTCGGTAAGGGCCGTACAGCCGTTAAAGCAATATGCATTTATTACCGATACACTTTCGGGAATGTCTATGCTTTCAAGGGACTGACAGCTTCTGAAAGCATAGCTGCCTATTGTCAGTATCGTTTGGGGAAGCTCCACGGTTTTCATTTTCGTAAGCCCCGAGAAGGTGTAGGTTCCTATAGATGTGATTCCGCTTTCAACCACCGCCGAGGTAATATAGCTTGAATATGACTGCCAGCCGTAGCTTGAATTATCGGGCATAGCCCCTACCCCTTCGATATACAGGGTTCCGTCATACATAAGCCGCCATGAAATGTCGCTGTCCACCGTTCCGGAGGCATATTCCAAATCCGAAAGGCTTTCGTCGGAATCTATTGCCGTGAAGGGAATGCTGTTTGCTTCGGCGAAGGTTTCCGCATATGAGCCTGTATAGCCTAAGATAGTGAAATTCTCATTGTGTCCGTAGAATGAGTTTGTGGCTATGGAAACAACGGAATATAAAAGCTTAATTGAGTCAATAGCCGTACAGCCTCTGAAGGCCTGATCGGAGATTGTTTTCACCGAAACGGGAATTTCAACCTCGGTAAGAGACGTACATCCGTAGAACATACTGCTGTTTATTGTGGTCAGCGAGCCCGGCAGAACAATGCTTTCAAGGGAAGTACAGCCGTTGAATACATTCGTTCCCATTGTTGTAATATTGTCGCTTAGGCTTACAGCCGTTAAAGACGTGTCGTTTCTGAATGCATAATTGCCTATTGATTTCACCGTATCCGCCATTGTTGCTTCAGAAGCATATATCAAATCGGAAAAAGCATAATTTCCTATGGAAGTAACCCCTGTTTCAACAATTATCCGTCTTATATTGTCTCTGCAGCTGTACCAGGGTTCGGCACTTGAAGATGAATAAGACGACATCGTTCCGATTCCGCTTATTGTCAGTGTTCCGTCATAGGAAACAGCCCAGCTTATATTTCCCGATGTTCCGCTTATATAGGCTTCTGAGGGTGTTTCTCCGTCAAGAGCTTCAAAATCTATACTGTAAAGGCCTGCATAGCTTTCAGCGTAGGAATTTGTATAGCCCTTAATAACAAATTCCGAGCTTCTGTTGTTAAATGTGGTTGAATACATCTTCACAACAGAATAATGAAGAGTTATTTCCTTAAGTGAGGTGCAGTTTGCGAAGGCATATTCGGCTATTGTCTGAAGAGCCGTGCCTGTTATGTTAACCTGAGCCAAAGCCGTACAGCCGCTGAAGGCATATGAGGAGAGTGTTTTAACATTCTCGGGAAGTGTAATTTCCGCCAGAGAGCTGCAGCCGTAGAAAGCATAGCTGTTTATTGTTTTAACTCCGTCGGGAATATACACACCTGTTAAATTTGCTTCATTATAGAATGCATAGGCGCCTATTGTGGTTATTCCGTCGGCAATATAAACATTCTTTATAAGGTTTCTGTAGGTATACCAGCCGTAGCTTGAGCCGCTTGTATATGTGGGCATTGAGCCGGCGCCGTTAATATACAAATCTCCCGAATATGTCAGAGTCCATGTGAAATCGTCGCCCAAATCTCCCTCTGCCCTTGCGGAGCCTGTTATGTCTCCGTCCAAGACTTCAAAAGGTATGCTGTATGTCGTACAGTAATCCTCAGCATATGATCCGCTGTAGCCCTTAACCGTAAATGTTGAGTCATTGCCCGAAAAGGCGTTTTGTTCTATACTCATAAGAGTATATGAAAGCGTAAGCTCACAGAGAGAGCTGCAGCCGCCGAAAGCATATGCGGCTATTGTCTGAAGGCCGCTGCCTCCGGTTATCTCGTTAAGAGAAGTACAGCCGTAGAAACCGTAGCTGTTTATTGTGGTTAAGCTGTCAGGCAGATTAACCGATGTTAAAGCCGTACACTTGTTAAAGGCATAGCTGTTTATTGTTTTTATTCCGTCGGGAAGAGATATGCTCTTTAAATATGTATATGAATTAAAAGCATATGCTCCCACAGAGGTTATGCCCTCTTCTATAACAACTGTCTTTATTACGTTAATATAAGTATACCACGGATAGCCCGACGCACCGGAATAGCTTGTCATATCTCCGTAGCCCCTTATTGTAAGGGTTCCGTCATAGTCCAGGCTCCACTCTGCGTCACCCAGGGTTCCTTCTGCGCAGACCTCATCGGGAATTTCTCCGTCGAGAGCTTCAAAGGTTATACTGTAAAGAGCCGCATAGTCTTCAGCATAAGAGCCTGTATAGCCTATAATCTTAAATTCGTCTGAGCGGCCGTTAAAGCTTTCCTTCCCTATTGAAACTGTTTTATAGGATATAAGTATTGAATTAAGACTGCTACAGCCGCCGAAGGCATAGTTGCCTATTGTCTTCAGTGAATCATTCATTTCAGCATCAACAAGGCCTGTGTTGTAAAATCCGTAGTTTCCTATTGTTGTAAGGCCCTCGGGCAGTTCAATTGTTTTAAGGCTTGTACAGTTTTGGAAAGCATACTGCCCTATTTCCGTAACAGTATCGGCAAAGGTTACCTCTTCAAGTGATGTACAGCCGTAAAAAGCATAATTGCCTACAGTCAGAACTCCGTCGCCTATAACTGCCTTGACAGCCCTTGTGCAGCCCGAAAAAGCATTTGTGCCTATAGTTGTGGGGCCGTCAACATATATTTCCTTAATAAGGTTTGAATATGAATACCATGGGCAGCCTGAAGCTGAGGAATAAGATGTCATTTTTCCGCTTCCTCTGACAGTCAGCTTTCCGTCATAGCTAAGCTCCCACGAAGAGCCGTCATCAGCTGTTTCGCTTACATATACATCCTCGGGAATGGCTTCGCCTACAGCCTCAAAGGTTATGCTTTCAGATGAAGCATAGCTTTCCGCATAGGAGCCCGAATAGCCCTTCATTACAAAATCGGAGCTGTGGCCCGAAAAGGCCTTTGTTCCTATTGATTTAACCGTATAGCCCATAAGTATGGTCTTCAAAGCCGAACAGTTATAAAAAGCATAATTTCCTATTGTTGTGACTTCTCCTGCAAAGCTTATTTCTTCCAGCTTCGTACAGCTGTTGAAAGCATAATTGGGAACAGAAGTAATTCCCTCCGGCAGACTTATTTCAATAAGTGCCGTATCTCCCGAAAATACATATGTACCCAGTGAGGTTAAGCCGCTGCCCAATGTAATATCAGAAAGAGATGTACAGCCGGCAAAGGCATAATTGCCCAAACCGGTTACGGAATCGGGTATAACAGCATTGTTAAGAGAGGTACAGCCGTTAAAAGCATAATTTCCTATGGATTTTACCGTATCGGAAATTTCGGCCGAAACAAGGGCTGTATGAGTGCTGAAAGCATAGGTGCCTATGCTGTTTATGCCTTCTTTTATTTCAACATGTTTAATATAGCTCCGGTATGCATACCATCCATATTCTGAATTTGCCAAATTTGGCATAGAGCCTGTTCCATCAAGAACAAGGGTGTTGTCATAATAAAGCGTCCAGCTTATGTCATAGCCGCAGGTTCCCGTTTTGAAAATTTCTTCGGGAATTTCGCCCAGACTTTCGAAGGTATAGCTGTTATTATTTGCATATGTATAAGCCGCCGACAGGTCATAGCCGTAAATCGTAAATTCCGTGCCGCAGTTTCCGAAAGGAGTGGTTATGCTTAAAACCCTGTGGGTAAATGTAACCCCCTCCAGGGAAGTACAGTATCTGAAAGCATTATTGCTTACTACCATATTGTTTATTTCGGCATTTTTAACCATAGTACAACCGTAAAGCGCATTTGAAGCCAGGGTATACAAAGCGCCTGTAACCTTAATGTTTTCAAGACTTGAAGGCACATATGAAGCATTATTCGAATATGAATCTCCTCCGAAAATATAGCCCAAATATGTGTTTGTCGTGCTTGTTTCCCCTACAAAGGGAACAGACAGTGTGTTAAGGCCGCTGCAGCCGCTGAAGGCCCCTTTTCCTATTGTCAAAACATTGTCGCCGAGAGTCATTTCGGCAAGAGAAGCACAGTTTTTGAAAGCATAGCTTTCCACCGCTGTCACCGAATCGGGAAGATCTATTGTTTTAAGAGAAGAACAGTTCATAAACATGCCCTCTCCTATAGTTTCTATTCCATCGGCTATTGTCACTGTTTCAAGGTTAGTACAGCCGGAAAAAGCATAGTCACATTCAAGCTCGCCGTTTAACTCGCTTATCTGTATGCTTGTTAAATATACACAGCCCTTAAATGCTCTTTCGTGTATACATCTTACACTTGAATCTACTGTATAGTCTCCCTTTTTCGCAAGGGGATAACGAACAAGCTCACCGCCGTCATCGCCATAGGCAAACAGAATACCGTCTTTGTCATAATAATATTCATTGCCGCTGTCAACATATATGTTTTCCAAAGCCATACAGCCTTCGAAAACATTTTCGCCTATGTAGGATACATTTGCCGGAATCGTAATTTCCGTAAGGGACAAACAGTCTGTAAAAGCTCCTTCGTCAATAGATGTTACCGTGTCGGGAATTGTAATCGATTCGGCAAGGTCACAGCCGTCATAAGCCCCGGAGCCTATACCCACAACAGTATATCCGTCGATTTCTGAGGGAATAACAATCTCCCTTTCGGTGTAGCTTCCTCCGTTTGTAATAATTATGCCGCCGTCGGTAAATTCATATGTTGAGCTTTCTACAGTAACACTGTCATAGTTGTCGCCCGAAAGCATATCTTCCACATCGGCATATATATAAAATACGTCTCCGTTTTCAGCTTCTGTCTCAAAACAGGCATCTCCCGTTTCCAAAAGCTGGTCAACGGTTATTTCCTTTGTTTCAACAATCTCTCCGTCAAGAGAGTCTTTTATAAGGCTTACGCTTATGTTTTCACCGCTGCCGTAGCCTCTGTTTACTATGTTTGCGGTAATTTGAACAGTTCCAGAATCTAAAAAGCCGTAAGACATATTTTCAACGGAAATGTTGTTATAGTTAAGACTTAGCTCAAGGCTGTTGTCGCTTGTGTCTGAATCATCTGATAAAACAAGGCTTGCCGCAGCCGTTCCCGGGGTAAAGTCATCGTCAATATAACACTGAAGAGTTACCTCCTGAGTTTCTCCCGGCATAATAACCTGCTGACTGTCATATGTTCCAAGCTGGGTGCCGTTTACGTCGGTAAGTGTCAGACTGTAGCTGTCAACAGGCAGCTCGCCGCTGTTTGTAACCTCGGCGTCAAAATCAACAGTGTTTCCGCTTATAAGCATCTCGTTGTCAAAATATACATAGTCAAGAGAAAGATTTGTCTTCTTCTCCAAATTGTAAAGACACAAATCTGCCTGAGAATATGGTGAATCGCTGTCGGCGCTTTCTATCTGAAGTCTGTTTAATATAAATTCAAAGTCATTGTCTGAATTTATAAAGCCCGAGAAGCCCGAAACTGCGGCCCCTAAATCTGTAAGCCGGTTTTCGCCGCTCCAAACGCCGCTTGTTTCATCATAATAAATACAGTAAAGCTCGCTGTAAACACCTGTATATTTTTCATATACAACGGCCATTCTGTCTCCGTCATAATCGGTAATAATATCAAACCTGTCTGTAGCCAAACCCTGAACTAGACAGTCTGAAAGAGTTCCACCCGATATATCATAGGCCGCCATATTTCCGTCACAATACCAATACAAAATACCGTTCTTTAAAACAACATTTGTGTCTGTTACACTGTCTGAGGTCAGCGCCTGAGCGTTTAAATAAACCTCATTGCTTTCAGGGCTTGACAAATCTCCGTCTGTATTAACCGAATAAGCAATATAGGGCGCTCCGCTTAAGGTCTCAGCCGAAATGCTGTCGGGCATATATAAGCCGCTGTTTAAAACTGCGGGACTGCCCCAGCCTTCGCCTGTAAGCTCGCTGTATAAAACAGAATAGCAGGCATTTTCGGAGAAAAGAGTGTTTTCGCTGCTCTGAATCCATGCGGCATATACCCCCTCGGAATCACCGAATATAACCGGCATAAAGTCAAAGCTTGAATTTGACACAACCGTCTTTGCGTCTCCGAAGGAAGCTGTTTCCTTTGAAAACTCGGCCGAAGAAATATCCAAATACTGCCACATGGTTTCTTTGTCGCTGTCATCGCTGAATTCTTCTGCGCTGTCAACCCAAACAATATAAGCTGTGTCATCTATAAGCTTAAGGTCAATCCAGAAATCTGCTGTTCCGTCGTTTTCAACCGCCGCCGGTGATGACCATGCGCTTCCGTTATAATAAGAATAATAAACACAGGTTCTGTTTATGTCGCTTCTGGCTGTGTCGTCGTCTATCCATGCTGCAAGAAGAGTTCCGTCGGAAAATTCTATAAGCTTAGGGGTCGGGTCTGAATATGTATTAAGCTTAAACTCTCTGACGCCGGTTTCCGATGATGAGCCGAAAAGAGACACGGCCGAGTTTGCCGCAAATACAGAAGGATTTTCGGCATATTCTCTCGAAACAAAGTCATAGTTTTCTATATTGTAAAAGTCTTCCGCTTCGGCCGAATATAAGTCTGCCGCCGAAAGGGAAACCGAATTGGTATCAATCAGTGTATACTCCTGTGTGCTCCATTTTTTCTCATATGATAAAAATGCCGCAAATACTTTAAAATAAGCCCCTATTTTAGCAGTCAGTTTAAAATAGTCGTCCTTGCCGAAATACATATAATAGTATGGAAGAAGGCTGCCCTCTATGCCGCCGCCTACACCTATAAGCTTGCTTATGCCGAAGCCGGCGCCTCCGCCTAACGTTATTGTAATCTCCATAAGGCCCTCGGGCGTAAATGCCTGTGCATTTTCGTTTAAATATAAATTAAGGGTTGCTTCAAGCTCCGCCTTGAAATAAGCTTCATAATAAACAGGCACAGGACCGAAAGACACCTGACCGTTTATAGTCTTTTTAATCGAGGGATTAATTATAAGGCCGGCCGAATTAAGGGCAATATTCATTTCGGAATCTATCGTTCCCTCTATAAAGCCTATTATTGTAAAGTCTGCTTCATAGCCGAACTTTCCCGAAGCACCGGAAATAGCGTCTTCATATTTTTTCTTAATATCCTTAAAGTCTTTAAGACCCTTTTCAAATTCTTCCCAGTCGTCCTTTATGTTGTCGAAGGCATATTTAACCTCGTCCTTGTCGCTCTTTTTGTCGGAATTGCCATATCCCTTTGATTCGGTATGCTTTCTGACATCAATACCTATTGTGCCGTAAAGCTTATCTCCGTCGACGGCTATGGTCAAGGGCAGACTTGACACGGGAATATCTACGCCCACCTTGCCGCCTGACAAAAAGGGAACGCTGTCGGGAATGGTTATATCTATTCCGTCCCCTGCGCTTAGCTTAAAGCCGCTTAACAAATCTGAATATTTACTTGATGAAACGGTAAATTTAAGCTCCTTTTTGGTATACTCCCCGTCGTCGTCAATGGCGGCTATGTAAATTGTTTCGCTTACATCAAAATTGTCGCTTAAAACTGTGGTCAGAGAATAATCTGTAAAATTCACCTCTGTGCTGTTCTGAAGAAGATAAATTCTTCCGTAGCTGCCTGACTTCCACGTTACATCGGCATTTATTGTTACAGACTCATCTGAATATAAATCAATTTCATAATCGTTTCTCAAAACATCAATGTTGTCCACATATACCGAATCTATAACGGGCCTTAAGCCTGTGTTCTTTTGGAGATATACGTCATTGCTTTCTTCAAGCTCACTTGCCGAAACCTGTTTTGTAACATAGCCCTCAAGGCTGACCGTTATAT
>JAJQCI010000226.1 GCA_021202835.1 Clostridiales bacterium
GACATTGACGGAGACGGCGAAGTTTCGGAAAACGATTTAAATCTCGTAAGGAAAGCAGTTCTTAATATGTGGTCGCTTGATGTAGTTTATGAAGCCAATGCGGATGCAAACGATGACGGTGAAATCAATATGCTTGATGTCATTTGGATTCTGACACACTTCAAAAAGGCAACAACCATTGACTACATCTATATTGCTTCTCAGCCTGACAAAGTTAATTATGTTGAGGGACAATCTTTCGACCCGGAGGGAATGGTTGTCAAAGCGGTTTATCTTGATGGTTCAGAAGAAATAATTTCCGATTACACCTATTCCCTTGATGTTCTTGAAATTGGTGATACGTCAATAGAAATAGAATATGAAAGCTTTACAGCAGAAGTAGAAATCACCGTTGTCGAAAAACGCATCGGATTTGACACAACGGAAAATTCAACAGAAACCACAACAGAGAATAACTCCGAAACTACTACAAACACTTCTGATAGCAGCACAGAAACTACCACTAATAACACTTCTGACAGCAGTACGGAAACAACCACTGAAAGCAATTCTGACGGAAGTACAGAAACAACAACCGAGGGTGGCAATTCCGACAGCACCACAGAAGCTACAACAGAATATAATTACGGAAATTCTGAGGGTGTGGTTATCGTAAGTCTCCCGAATAAAGTCAACTATGTTGAGGGTGAGATATTTGACCCGGCAGGCATTTTAATTATGCTTTATTGGAATGACGGAACAACGTCATATATTACAGAAAATGATGTAACCATTGACGAAACACCTCTATCCGTTGGTGATGTTTACGGTGTGATTTATTATGAATACAAAAATGATACCGAGAAAATCAATGTGCCTATAACGGTTGTTGAGAAAAAGGCTGTTTCGGCTGAAATCGTGACTATGCCCGACAAAACCGAGTATAACGAAGGAGACAGCTTCGACCCCGACGGTATGGAAGTTGAAGTTACCTATAACGATGGTTCAAAGGAGATAATTCCCGACGAAGATGTTATTTATGACGATACTCCCCTTACTCTCGACGATGACAGCGTGGTAGTATCAGCTGACGGTATTGAGGTTGAAGTACCTATCATTGTGAACGAAACAACAACAGAGTCTACAACCGAAGCTACTACGGAAAATACAGAAACCACAACGAAGAAGTCAAGCGGCGGCGGCAGCGGTTCATCTTCAAGTCATACAACAACTGAAACCACAACCGAAGCGACCACCGAATCCAACGATTCCGACAGTAACGGCGATACAGGCGGTACAAATGACACCGACAACAGCGAAAATGAAAATACCGACAGCGAAAACAGTGATAACAACGGCAACAGTTCAAACGGATTTACCGATGTTGTCGGTCACTGGGCGGAAAAATATATTGAACATCTGCATAGCCTCGGCATTGTAAACGGTGTTACTGACAGCCTTTATAGTCCCGACCTTTCAACCAAGCGTGGAGATTTTGCGGTTGTGCTTAACAGGCTTCTCGACCTTGAGGACGGAAATGTAACATTTGATGATGTTGACAGTGACAGCTACTATGCACAATCAATAGCTAACTGTGCCGAAGCTAACATCTTTATCGGCTACGGCGACGGTACTTTCAAGCCCGAACAGACAATTTCAAGACAAGAGATGTTTATCATAATGGCTAAATTGTTTGCAGGAGCTGATTATGATTTCGGTACGGTTGAGTTAACTGCTCTTGACAGCTTTGCAGACGGCTCAGCAGTCAGTGAGTGGGCAAAGCCTTACACAGCCTACCTCGTTTCAATCGGTGCAGTTGTCGGCGATGACAACGAATTAAGACCTACCGACTACATCACAAGGGCTGAAATGGCTGCTATAATTTACAATTATATAAACTAAACAAAAATTTATAATTCCATATAAGGAAACAATGTTTCCAAAATTCAATGCTGCTTGATAAGACAAAAAAAGTTGTTCAAATTGAGCAGCATTTTTATATAGATACTCTATTTTTGAAAGGTGGTGATTCCATTGGGCGGAGTTGCCTAATTCTACCTATATAATAAGGAAAAGACAGATAAAAAAGTAACCATATAACTTGGGCTGTTCCCTCTGCAATACGGATTTTAAGGGGCAGCCCTTTTTTATTTGAAGGAGGGAAATTATTGACAAAAAATTGTAACAAAACAACTAAGAGCAGAATAGCATATTTTATTTTTGCGGTTATGATGTTTACATCTTTTTTAATGGTTTCAAATGTTTTTGCCGCCACAGGAACAGAGGCACTTACAACCGCAAAAAATCTGCTTTCCAAAGCTGCTCAGACAGGCGGCGGCCTTTATGCCGTTTGGGGCTTAGTCAACCTCGGTATGTCGCTGAAAGACCATAACGGACCGGGGATTCAATCTGCGATTTGGCAAATCATCGGGGGTGCAATCATTATTGCGGCGGGAACGGCTATAAGCTCGTTAGATTTAACAATATCCTAATTTTTATGAAATTTTGGGGCTGTGCAGAGGTACAGCCCTGCTTTGCGGAGGTGAGGTTAAAAATAAATGACTGAAAAAATGTTAAGAGATTTTTGCGATTTC
>JAJQCI010000062.1 GCA_021202835.1 Clostridiales bacterium
AAATTATTGTTCATTAGTATTACAATTTATAAGTAAGGAAATCCTTTTAAAAAATATTGATTATTATATTTACGGAGGTGCTTATTATGGCATATGTAATTTCAGATGATTGTATTATGTGCGGTGCTTGTGCAGACGGATGTCCTGCAGGCTGCATTTCAGAAGGCGACGGCAAGTATGTAATCGACGCAGACGCTTGTCTTGACTGCGGTGCTTGTGCAGGTGCTTGTCCTGTTGGCGCTCCCAGCCAGGCTTAATTGCTTTTCACATTTAATCAAATTTAAAAGCTGTTTTAAGGGACGTTTTAACGTCCCTTTTAGCTTGCTTTAATTTTTTCGTTTTTATTCGCCGCCGCTCATTACAGGATATTCATCCTTTTCCAAATTTTCAAAGCGTGTATACATACCCAGCCATTTCAGAAAAACCGACCCTACGGAGCCGTTTCTGTGCTTGGCTATAATAACCTCCGCCTTGCCTTTAACGTCCATATTTTCGGGCTCATAATATTCCTGTCTGAAAAGGAAGCAGACAATGTCTGCGTCCTGCTCTATTGCGCCGGAATCTCTTAAGTCGCTGCGCATAGGCCGCTTGTCCTTACGGGCGTCGTTTGCACGGCGCAGCTGTGAAAGGGCTATAAGAGGAACGTCAAGCTCCTTTGCAATCTGTTTAAGCGACTTTGAAATCATAGCCACCTCCGCCTGCATGGAGTCTCCTCTGCGGCTGTTCTGGCCCATTGACATAAGCTGAAGATAGTCAATAACAATAAGCCCCAAACCATGCTCAAGCTTAAGCTTTCGGCATTTCGCCCTTACGTCCATAGGTGTTATTGAGGTGTCGTCTATGTAAATCGGCGCCTGCGAAAGCTCCCCGACAGCGTCCAGAACCTTCATCCAGTCGTCGTTTTCAAGCTTTCCCGTTTTAAGCCTGTTTGCGTCAACCCTTGCCTCGCTGCTTATGAAACGGTTTACAAGCTGGCCGGCCGACATTTCAAGGCTGAAAATAGCCGTGGGAATATTCTTCTTCACAGCAGCATACTGTGCTATGTTAAGGGCAAAGGCCGTCTTTCCCATTGAGGGCCTTGCGGCAATAAGTACAAGGTCGGAATTTTGAAGGCCAGCCGTCATAAAGTCAAAATCCAAAAAGCCGGTAGGTATTCCCGTTATTCGGGAATTTTTTCTGCCTGCTTCTTCTATTGTGGAAATCGAACTGCTTATAAGCTCTCTTATTGGAATGAAATCCTCACTGCGCCGGTCGGTGACGATGTCAAAAATGCGCTTTTCTGCGTCCTGAAGAATGTTGTCAACGGTGTCACGGCCTTCATAGCTTGATTCGGAAATTTCCGCTGAGGCCTTTATAAGCCGCCGCAGAAGAGCCTTGTCGGCAACAATTTCACAATATTTCTTACAGTTTGCGCTGGTTCCCACAATTTCATTAAGGCTTATAAGATATTCAACTCCGCCGATCTGCTCCAAAAGGCCTTTTTCTTCAAGTCTGTTTTTAACCGTTATAATGTCAACGGCTTCGCCGGCATTAAAAAGCTCCTGAATTGCGGCAAAAACGGCCTGATGGTCAGGGCGGTAAAAATCGGCTGAGCGGAGAGTATCCACTGCGGCCCTTATACCGTCTATGTCGAAAAACATACAGCCCAAAACGGCCTGTTCTGCGTCTATATCGTTAGGCGGTATTCTTTTGATAACTATGTTTGAATTTTCTTCTGCCATTTAATTTTACTTCCTTAAAAAAGCCTTTGTTAGCTTATGTTAAGCTTGAGAGCCGCCGTTACCTTAGTGTGAAGCTTTACGTTTACGGAGTTTTCACCGACGGTTTTGATGGGCTCGGGAATAACAATCTTTCTCTTGTCTATATCAATGCCGGTTTGTTCCTTTAAAGCCTGGGCGATTTCCTTTCCCGTTACCGAGCCGAAAATTTTTCCGCTTACGCCGGACTTAACGCTTATATTTACTGTTGTTTTCTCTATTTTTTCGCCCAAGGCCTTTGCTTCCTCATATTCGGCTTCAAGCTTTGCTTCGACTGCCCTGTTTTTTCTGTCAAGGGCCGTTAAATTGCCTTTGTTTGCTTCAATGGCCAGTTTTCTGGGAAAAAGATGGTTTTTGGCATATCCGTCACTGGCGTTTATAATCTGACCCTTTTTTCCCACGTTTTTAACATCTTCAAGCAGTATTACCTTCATTTTATTTTCCCTCCTGAATTTCAATAGTGTTTAAAATATTTTTAAGCATCTCTTCGGCTTTCTCCGAAGTTACGCCCCCAAGCTGACAGGCCGCCGCTTCAAAGCTGCCGCCGCCGCCCAGTTTTTCCGCAATAAGCGAAACATTTATTTTGCCTGAGCTTCTCATGCTTATATTAACATAACCGGCTGTTTTCGCAAGCACGAAAGAGGCTTCTATGCCGTCTATTTTAAGAAGATCGTCGGCCGCCGTAGCCGCTGTCAATACGGGATTTTCACAAGTCTCTCCGCAAAGGGCCACAGCCAAAACATCTCTTATTATTTCGCTTGTGCCCAGAGTTTTTATTCTGTCAAAATAGCTTCTTTTTGTTTCCTTAAACATATGCTTTACCCTTATGGTGTCAGCTCCCTGTTTTTTTAGATATGAAGCGGCTTCAAAGGTCTGAATTCCCGTTTTAAGAGTAAAATATTTTGTATCAAGCATAATTCCGGCAAGAAGGGCGTCGGCCTCCAGGGCAGAAAGCCTGAAGCTTTTGTTTATATATTTTAACATTTCACATATAAGCTCGCAGGTTGAAGAAGCCCGTGTTTCTATATATGAAGTGACATAGCCGGTTAAAGCGCTTGGGGCTTTTCGGTGGTGGTCGAAAAGTATAAATTTATTTACAAGGCTTTAAAGCCTCATTTTCACAGTATGAGCCTACGTTGCAGTCTACAACAACAAGAAGAGTTCGGCTTTTAATAAGCTCCTTCGCCTTGTCGGGCGAGACAAACCTGTCTCTGTAGCCCTTGTCCTCCGCCAAACGGTCATAAAGAGGCGACACGGAGGAGCTGACATTTCCCAAAACTATGTTAAAGGGGCGGTTAAATGTTTTGGCTATTTTACATATGCCTACGCATGCGCCTAAGCTGTCGAAATCAGCGTTTTTGTGACCCATAACCAAAACGTTGGAACACTCCGTCATAAGGTCGGAGAGTGCATAGGCCTTTGCCCTTGCCCTGACTCTTGAGTTTCCTGTTGTGGGGGAGACGTTTCCGCCGTAAATTCTGACGTCGTCTGTATTGTCTTTTATAACGGCCTGATCTCCTCCCCGGCTTAAAGCCAGGTCAACAGCGGCTTTGGCAAAATCGAGGGATTCCTTAAGGCTTTTCCCCTTTGTGCCTATGCCTATGCTCAAGGTCAGGCTGTTTGAATCTCCGCAGTCTGTCTGCTTTATGTTTTCGAGAATAGAAAACCTGTCTTTAATACATTTTTCGAGAAGCTCACCGCTTAAGAAAAACATATATTTGTCGCTTTCAAATCTTTTGACAACACCTCCTGAGCTCTGAAAGTAGTCGGAAATTTTGTTGTCAACAATAACCCTTATTACGCCCTGTCTTTTTTCTTCTATGTTGTCAAGACATTCGGAAAGATTGTCTATAAAAATCAGCCCTACGGCGGCGCCTGACACGAAGTCGGCCTTGTCGGCAAAAATTTCGACAAAATCGCCTTTTTTAACAGAGGTTAGAATATAAGGTGTGTTTTTTATTCTGCAGACCTGCCTGTTTTTCTTTAAGTCGAAGTCTTTAGCCAGCTCACGGAAATTGACGGAATTTTTTCCCCCGGAGGAGTCAAAAAATTCATCTCTGAATCTGTCGTTATATTCGGCTGTGTTAAGTTCGCTGTCCAGTTTTGCCCAGGGAAAGGGCAGAGAATTTATTTCCATATTATCGCCGCCTGTTTGCTTTAATTATTATCTGTTATCTTAAATCGTATAAACGATATTTGCCTAAAATTTTGAGAAAGGATGTTTTTCTCCTTACCATCGTCAGAGATTCCTCAATGTCCTTCGGGCTGTCGTTTTCAAGCTCGGCATAAAAAACATATTCTTCGGGGCGGTTTCTCATAGGCCTTGAAATTATTTTTGTCATATTTACGTCGTAAATAGAAAAAATGCTTAAAATTTTAAAAAGACTGCCCGGTTCGTTGCGCACTGAGAAGGCTATTGTTGTTTTTGTGTTTTCACCAGAAACACTGCAGGGCTTTTTTGAAACAAGAGCAAACTGTGTGAAGTTTCGCTTGTCATCCTGAATTTTTTCTTTTAAACCCTTTAATCCGGACATAGGCGCCGAAATTTTGTTGCCTATTGCCGCAACAGGCTCACTTGACTCCGAAACCTGACGCATAGCCTCTGTTGTTGATGAAACGGAAACGGTTTCTGCAGAGGGCAGATTTTCCCTCAGATAGTATGAACACTGAGCCAAGGGCTGGGGGTGTGAAAGAACCTTTGTTATATCTTCTATGGCGGTTCCCTCCCTGACAACAAGACTTTCCGCAATGGGCATATTAAGCTGGGCGCTCATATTCAGGTCAAAATCGAAAATAAGAGTGTCCAGAGTTGTGTTTATTGACCCTTCGGTAGAGTTCTCCACGGGAACAACCCCGAAGTCAGCCTCTCCGCCGTCCACCGCCGAAAGCACATTATATATAGAAGTAAAGGGAACAGTTTCCTCTCCCTTAGCAAAAAAATCCGCCGCACTGTGGGAAAACGTACCCTTAGGACCCAAATATCCGTATTTCATATTAAGAAAACCTCCGAACCAAATAATATTTCTTATAATATATGATAACACAATATTGAAATCTTTTCAATAAAAAAATTTACAAACACAGCCTTTATCTTATTATCTCAAATATTTTTTCAAATAAAGATTTTGTACATTTTCATTAAAATTTGTTTCGAAATTATTGACTTTTAGTTAGAATTGCCTTATAATTCTATTATAGTAATAAAGGAGCGAAAATAAAATATAAGCCGGCGCCGTTAAAAAGGGGCGCTGTCTTAAAGGAGGAATTTTTTTTGAAAAGAAAAATTTTAGCTTTAGCTATGGCGTTTGTTGTGACTTTGGGTACCTGCTCCTATGTTGGAGCTGAGGAGAGAGCCGAGGTTCCAAGCAGTCTTCTTGCTTTTGAAGGGGCAGAAGGCGGCGGAAGGTTTACAAGCGGAGGAAGAGGGGGAGAGGTTTATATTGTTACAAGCCTTGAGGACTATGACCCCGAGACCGAAAAGCCCATAAAGGGCACATTAAGAGACGCTGTAAGCGGCAGCAACAGAATTATTGTTTTTAATGTATCAGGTGTTATTACTTTAAAAGATACATTGAGAATCAGCTCTAAAAACCTGACCATAGCCGGTCAGACAGCCCCCGGCGACGGCATAACCGTTACCGGCTATGACACAAACATAAGCAATGCGGAAAACATAATTATAAGGTATATGCGTTTCCGTCCCGGCGCCGACAATATTTTTGACGGCGACTCTATGGACGCTATCTGGGGCCGTTCGGCCAAAAACGTTATGGTTGACCATGTTTCAACAAGCTGGTCTACAGACGAAACAATGTCAATTTACAGGTGTGAAAATATGACGGTTCAGTGGAGCATAGTTGCCGAGAGTCTTACAATGTCGGGCCATACAAAGGGCCGCCACGGCTACGGCGCTATTATGGGCGGCTATAACACTACATATCACCATAATCTTATAGCCAACCACACCTCACGAAACCCCAGAATGGGCGGAGGGACTCCCGAGGCTGACGACAATGACCATATAGCTCTTTTCGATTTGGTAAACAATGTTATTTATAACTGGGGCTTTAACGGCTGTTACGGCGGCGGCAGAGCACAAATTAACTTTATGAACAACTATCTCAAGGCCGGCCCCGGAACGAGGGACAGTGTTGAAAACCAGATAATTGATGCAGGCGAAGGCAATAAGCCCGGTTATTTCTATGTAAACGGAAACGTTCTTGAAGGAAACAGTGAGGTAACAAACGACAATTCACTGGGAATAAAGATTTCAGACGCAGCCGCAGACTGGACCGAAATCGTTGACACAAAATTCCAAATGGACGGAAATTCAGCCGAGGCTTTGACGGTTACAGACGCAGAAACAGCGTATAACGAGGTTATAGAAAAAGCAGGGGCAACCTACCCAAAGAGAGATGCCCTTGATGCCAGAATTTTGACAGAGGTTAAAAACGGAACAGGCCAGTTTGCCAACAGACATGAGGACGTAGGCGGCCTTCCCTATACAGAATCCGTTGTAAGAGAAGAAAGCTGGGACACAGACAACGACGGTATTCCCGACAGCTGGGAAAGCGCAAACGGCCTTGATCCCAATGACCCCACAGACAGCGTAAAAATCGCCGAAAACGGATATGCAAACATAGAAAACTATTTTAACTCTATAGTTGATATGGAAAATGTTCCCTCAAATCCCGTTGTTTCTATAAGCAATCTCGAAAACAACGCAATTGTTAAGCCCAATATAGCTTTTACGGTTGAGGCTTCCGCCGAAAGCGAAAACGGAATCGCAAAGGTTGACTTCTATATCGGCGAGGAAATTGTTTCAACAGCCACAAAGGCGCCCTACAGCGCAAGCCTGACCCTTGAAGACGGTTCCTACAATATATCTGTTAAGGCAACGGACAGTTTGGGAAATCAGACACAGTCAGACAAGATTTCCGTTCATGCAAATTCCGAAAACAAGCTTACGGGCTATACCTCAAAGGATATAGGCGAGCCGGCTGTTGAGGGTGCGGCTTATTCTCTTGACGGCGAGGTTGTTGTTAAAGGTTCGGGCAAGATTTCAGGTACAGACGACAATTTCCACTATGTTTATAAGACACTCAGCGGAAACGGTGAAATCACCGCTAAGCTTGATTATATTACACCTGTTGACAACCATGCCTTTGCAGGTGTTATGATAAGAGAAACAGCCGATACAGATTCGAAGGCCGTAGCTTTGGGTATTTCCCATACAAAGGCATATGAGTGGAAGGAGACAAACGCTCTTACAGGCAAGACGGAAACCCTCTACAGAAACGCTTTCGGGGCTTATCTTGTAGGCAGATATGAAACAGGGGGAGAATTTGACCTTATAGATGAAAATCTCGATTCTCTCGACGCCGCAGAGGCAAGCGGAGTTGCTCTTGTTAAGGATATAGCTTTTAAGAATTTTGACGTATATAACGGCTATTATCTTAAGCTTGTAAGAAAGGGCGACACATTTACGGCTTATGTTTCCGCTCATGGCACACAGTGGACAGAAGTAGGAAGCAGAACCGTTGAAATGAAAAATGATGTTCTCATAGGCTTTGCCGTTGACGCAAATAAGCAAGCTAACGACATAGACAACTACAATACCGCTAAATTCAGCGAAATTACAATCAAATAAAAAATTATTCCGCCGCAGACACAGCTTAACAGCCGTTCTGCGGCGTTTTTACAGTGACGGCTTGTTTTTTTTGTGTTAAGAATAATTAAGAAAATTCTGTTGACAATTTAAAAATTTATTGATAAAATATATTTGTCGAGTGGCATGTAAAAGGTGCGTAAGTCCGGATTCGGATTTTACGTGCCTTTTTTTGTGCATATTAAAATATTTTATACGGAGGTTTAAACAAAAAATGGAAAAGACAAACAAAGCAAATAAGATGGCTGACCAACCTATAGGAAGGCTGATGCTTTCTATGGGTTTTCCTATGATAATTTCAATGATGATGCAGGCGCTTTACAACATTGTTGACAGTGCTTTCGTGTCAAATATGCCCGTTGGGGGCGAAATGGCTTTAAACGCCCTGACGCTTGCCTTTCCCGTGCAGATGCTTATGGTTGCCATAGGTGTGGGAACAGGTGTGGGAACGGGTGCCCTTCTTTCGAAAAGTCTGGGACAGGGCGACAATAAAAAGGTAAACACTACGGCCGGAAACTCTCTTCTTCTTGGCTTTATAATTTATGTTGTTTTTGCCCTTTTCGGCATCTTCGGCGTAAGATTTTATGTTTCAACACAAACTGTGAACCCGGAAATAACCGAAATGGCTGTTGTTTACTTAATAATATGCTTCTGTATTTCCGTTGGTATAGTTTATTTTTCATTAACGGAAAAGCTTCTTCAGTCAACCGGCCGTTCGGCATATTCTACAATAGCCCAGCTTTCGGGGGCTGTTATTAACATAATTTTTGACCCCATACTTATTTACGGCCTGTTCTTCTTCCCCGAAATGGGAATTGTGGGTGCGGCGGCAGCTACGGTTTTGGGCCAGATAGGCTCTGCGGCTATAGCTCTTTTCTTCCACTTCAGGTATAATAAGGAAATTAAAAACGGCGTTAAATATCTTAAGCCTTCGGGAAAAATTATAAAGCAGATTTATTCAATAGGCCTTCCGGCGATTATTGCCCAGGCTCTTATGTCTATTATGACCTACGGCCTTAATGTAATTTTGGTCAGAATCGACGAGGCGGCTGTTACGGCCTACGGCCTTTATTACAAAATTCAGCAGTTCGTTCTTTTTGCCGCCTTCGGTCTTCGTGACGCCATTACGCCTATTATATCGTTTAACCACGGTATGAGAGACAAGAAGAGAATCAGACAGGGCATAAAGTTCGGTATGCTTTACACTGTTATAATTATGGCCGTTGGCTTCGCCGCACTTGAGCTTTTTGCCGCTCCTCTTGCGTCGGTTTTCGGCCTTTCGGGAGAAACTCAGGCTCTTTGTATTCAGGCAACGAGAGTTATATCCTTAAGCCTTATATTCGCCGGGGCAAACGTAGCCTATCAGGGTATTTTTCAGGCTCTTGACGGGGGCCTTGAGTCTCTTGTTATATCGGTTCTGCGTCAGTTTTTGTTTGTTCTTCCCGTGGCATGGTTCTTTTCGAACTTCGCCGTTAAAGACAGCTCTCTTACATGGCTTGTATGGCTGACATTCCTTATTGCGGAAGGGCTTTCCTTTATAATAGCCACATTGTTCCTTATAAGAATAAACAATAAAAGGATTAAAACCATAAAATAAGGAGGAAAATTATATGTCAAACAAGATTATAACAATCAGCAGGGAATTCGGAAGCGGCGGAAGAACAATAGGCAGGAACACTGCTGATGCCCTTAACATAAACTGCTATGATTCCGAGCTTATAGAAACGGCGGCGGAGGAAAGCGGCTTCGCAAAGGAATTTATAAGCGACAGGGGTGAATATGTTAACTTCGGGGCCAGACTGGCAAGCTCACTTAACACAGGCAGAAGAAATTACGATTCACCTCAGGACTGCCTTTGGAAGGCACAGAAGAAAATCATTTTAGACTTAGCCGAAAGGGAATCCTGCGTTATTGTGGGACGCTGTGCCGATTACATTTTAAGGGACAAGGCAGGCTGCCTTAATGTTTTCATTCATTCGGATATAAAAAACAGGGCAAAGCGCATAGTCGAGGTTTACGGAGAAAGCGACAGAACCCCCGAAAAGAGAATTAAAGAAAAGGACAGACACAGAAAGGCTTATTTCAGATATTATACCGATATGGAGTGGGGCGATGTTCATAATTATCACATAGCCTTAGACAGCGGCTTTTTGGGAATAGACGAGTGTGTCAGAATTTTAAAAGAGCTTTATTTTAAGCTGCCTTAATATAAAAAACGGCGGTTAGCCTGTCGAAGCCGAATCTGCGGCGCAGGTTAGCCGTCTTTTATTGCCTGTTGTGTTAAAGTCTCCCCTTTTCTTAGGCCTAATTATTAAAAATTATTAATTTTTTTTAATTTTAAAACTTTTTTGTTGTATATGCGTATCTAAGTGTGTTAAACTATATGGGGAAATGCTGTAAAATTCAATATGAAAAATAATTTTAGTGCAACGGCGGAAAAATCAAGCACTGCACAAAATTTTTACTTTAAAAACTTCAATGATAAAAATTTTGTGCAGTAGCAATAAAGAAAAGCTTCCTTTGATAAATCCAAGCTTTTCTTTATGCGTGGAGCGCAGTATTTTTCCGTAAAATTATTTTTCATTTCCTTTAAATCAGCATTTACCAGATGATTGAGATAATGGGAAAATAAGCGTATGCGCATTATCATAGATATATAAACTTAAGGAGCTGCATTTATGAATTTGATTGAAAAAATTTTCGGAACATACAGCGACAAGGAGCTTAAGAAAATTAAGCCCGTTGTGGCTGAGATTAACGGCTATGAGGATAAAATGTCAAAGCTTTCCGACGACGAGCTTAAAGCAAAGACACCTTATTTTAAGGAGCTTTTGGCAGGGGGAAAGACCCTTGACGATATTCTGCCGGAGGCTTTTGCCGTTGTAAGAGAGGCCTCAAAGCGTGTACTTAATATGAGACATTTTGACGTTCAGCTTATAGGCGGAGTTGTTCTCCATCAGGGCAGAATCGCCGAAATGAAAACAGGTGAGGGTAAAACTCTTGTTTCCACACTGCCGGCTTATCTTAATGCCCTTGAGGGAAAGGGCGTTCACATCGTTACCGTAAACGAATACCTTGCGAAGCGTGACGCCGAATGGATGGGCCAGATTCATGAATTTTTGGGCCTTACCGTAGGGGTAAACCTTCACGATATGTCAAAGGCCGAAAAGCAGGAGGCCTATAACTGCGACATTACCTATTCCACAAACAACGAGCTTGGCTTTGACTATTTGAGAGACAATATGGTTGTTTACGAAAAGGATATGGTTCAAAGAGGGCTTCACTATGCCATTGTGGACGAGGTCGACTCCGTTCTTATTGACGAGGCCAGAACTCCCCTTATTATTTCAGGCGCCGCAGGCAAGTCAACAAAGCTTTATGACCTTGCCAATGCCTTTGCAAGAACTCTTACACCCGGACGTATTTTAAACGAGCAGGAAGCCCTGAACCCTCTTATCAGAGAAGAGATGCAGGAAGAGGGCGACTTTGTTGTTGACGAAAAGGGAAAGAATGTTTCCCTTACACAGGAGGGCATCGAGAAGGCAGAGAGATATTTTGCCGTCAAGAACCTTTCCGACCCTGACAATATGGAGCTTCAGCATTACATCAACAACGCCCTTAAGGCTAACTACAACATGCACCTTGATCAGGACTATGTTGTAAGCGAGGACGGCCAGATTGTTATTGTAGACGAGTTTACAGGCCGTTTGATGCCGGGAAGAAGATATTCCGACGGTTTACATCAGGCTATAGAAGCCAAGGAAGGCGTTGAGGTTAAGAGAGAAAGCAAGACTCTGGCCACCATAACATTCCAGAATTTCTTTAACAAATATGAGAAAAAAGCTGGTATGACAGGTACAGCACAGACCGAAGAAGGCGAGTTCCGCCAGATTTACGGTATGGACGTTGTTTGTATACCCACAAATCTCCCCGTTATAAGAAAGGACTTAGGCGACAGAGTTTATCAGACCGAAGCAGGCAAGCTGAGGGCTGTTGTTAAGGAAATAAAAGAAGCCTATGAAAAAGGCCAGCCTGTTCTTGTGGGTACGGTAACAATCGACAAGTCTGAAGTTTTAAGCAAGATGCTTAAGAAAGAGGGCATTCCCCATCAGGTTCTGAACGCTAAATATCACGCCAAAGAAGCCGAAATCGTTGCTCTTGCCGGAGAGGCAAAGACTGTTACAATAGCTACAAATATGGCCGGCAGAGGTACCGATATTAAGCTGGGCGAAGGCGTTGCTGAGCTGGGAGGCCTTAAGATTATAGGCACTGAAAGACATGAATCAAGGCGTATCGACAATCAGCTGAGAGGCCGTTCCGGCAGACAGGGCGACCCCGGAGAATCCAGATTCTTCATCTCTCTTGAAGACGACCTTATGCGTCTTTTCGGCTCAGAAAAGGTAGGAAAAACCATTGAAGCTATGGGCCTTCCCGAGGATGAGCCCATTGAAGCAAAAATGCTTACGAAGGCAATAGAAAATGCTCAGAAGAAGGTTGAAAGCAACAACTTTGCCACAAGAAAACATCTTCTTGAATATGACCAGGTTAACAATGAACAGAGAGAAATTATATATGCCGAAAGACGAGAGGTTCTTTCAGGGGTAAGCCTTAAGGAAAAGATTTTGGGAATGGTTGAGTCTGTTATAAAGAGACAGGTGGCCCTTCACGCCCCGGCGGATTCTAATTCGGACGAATGGGATATGGCGGCTCTCAACGAACAGATGATGAATATATTTATGCTTCCGCCTATTATCCTTACAGAGGCCGAGCTTAAAGACAACAATATGGCTCCCGAGGAAATCGAAGAAAGGCTTATAAGCTCCGCAAAGACGGCTTATGAGGCTAAAGAAGAGGAATTCGGCGAGGAAATGATGCGTGAGGTTGAAAGAGTTATTACACTTAGGGTTGTTGACCAAAAATGGATGAGCCATATTGACGATATGGACCAGATGCGTCAGGGTGTAAGTCTCCACGCTCTTGCCCAGAGAGATCCCCTTGTTGAATATAAGTTTATGAGCTATGATATGTTTAACGAGCTCAGCGAAAACATTCAGATTGATGTTGTGAGAGGGCTTTTCCACGTTCGCCCTGCTGCGCCTGTCGAAAGAGAACAGGTTGCACAGCCTGTAGCCACAAATAAGGACGACACGACGGTAAGCGGCCCCAAGACAAGAAAAGAAAAAAAAATAGGCAGAAACGATCCCTGCCCCTGCGGAAGCGGCAAGAAATATAAATACTGCTGCGGCAAAAATGCGTAAATTACAGTTATTGACGAAAGGTGTGTAGTATATGTTGGCACTGGATCAAATTAAACAGGAGCTTTCAAAATATGACGAAAGACTGGAGGAGCTTTCCGACAGCCTTAATATAGAAGAGGCAAAAAGCAAAATAGAAGAGCTTGAAGAAACAGCCGGCGACCCTGATTTTTGGAACGATATGGACGCAGCCCAAAAGATTCTTCAGCAGACAAAACAGCTTAAAAACAAGGTTGAAAGCTTTAATGCTCTTAAAGATACCTACGATGAAATTATGCTTCTTGTTGAAATGGGAAACGAGGAAAACGACGAAAGCTATATTCCCGAAGCAAAGGAGCTCAAGGAAACATTTTTAAACAAGTTTGAAGAACTTAGAATTTCAACTCTTTTGACGGGAGAATATGACAACAGCAACTGTATCGTAACTCTTCACTCAGGCGCCGGAGGAACGGAGGCCTGTGACTGGACGAGTATGCTTTACAGAATGTACGGAAAGTGGTGTGACGCCCACGGCTTCACAGCTGAAGAGCTTGACTTTCTTGCCGGAGACGAAGCCGGGATTAAGTCGATCACCTTCAGGGTTGAGGGAGAAAACGCCTACGGCCTTTTGAAAAGCGAAAAGGGCATTCACAGGCTTGTAAGAATTTCACCTTTTGATGCAGCGAAAAAGAGACATACCTCCTTTGCCTCCTGCGACGTTATGCCGGAAATTGATGACGATATAGATTTTGACATAAACCCTGAAGATATCGAAATGCAGGTGTTCCGCTCAAGCGGCGCCGGCGGTCAGCATATCAACAAGACATCTTCCGCCGTAAGGCTTATACATAAGCCAACAGGCGTTGTTGTAAGCTGTCAGACTCAGAGAAGCCAGCTTCAAAACAGAGAAACCTGTATGAAGATGTTAAAGTCTAAGCTTTATGAAATGGAAAGAGAAAAACAGATGGAGAAGCTTGCCGACATAAGAGGCGAAGTTAAAAAAATAGAATGGGGCAGCCAAATCCGCTCTTATGTTTTCCAGCCCTACACAATGGTTAAGGACGTAAGAACGGAAGAGGAAACAGGCAACATAAGCGCTGTTATGGACGGAAAAATAGACAATTTTATAAACGCTTATTTAAAGTGGATAAACTCATGAGGTATTTAAAGTGAAAGAGATTGCTGTAAGCGGAGAAAACGAAAATTCCAGACTTGATAAATTCCTTTTTAAATATCTTAACAGGGCGCCTAAGTCACTTGTTTATAAGCTTTTGAGAAAAAAGAATATTAAGCTGGGCGGAAAGAAGGCCTGCGGCAGCGAAATCTTAAAAGAAGGGGATATTATTTCCCTTTTTTTAAGTGATGAAACCCTTTTTTCTCTTCGTGAGGAGAAAAAGATAAACAAGTGTAAAATCGATTTTGACATAGTTTATGAAGACAGCGACATTCTTATTGCCGATAAGCCCTTCGGTATGCTGACGCAGGCCGACAAGACTGAGGGAGACTGTCTCAACAGGCGGCTTCTTTATTATATGCAGGAAAAGGGGGAGCTTAAAGAGGGGTTTGTGCCCTCAGTCTGCAACAGGCTTGACAGAAACACGGCAGGGCTTGTGACCTTCGGAAAGACCTTAAGGGGCGCCAGAGAGCTCAGCTTAGGCTTCAGGGAGCATTTTATCGAGAAATATTATTTTGCCGCCGTAAAGGGCGTTTTAAAGGAAGACAGGGTTATAAGGGCCTATCACAAAAAAACAGGAAACAAGGCGGAAATAAGCTCCTCACCTTCTGAAAGGGCCAAAGAAACGGTTACGGAGGTTTTTCCCATAACGAATAACGGAAGATACACACTTTTGCGCATAAAGCTTGTTACAGGAAAAACCCACCAGATAAGGGCGGCTTTGGCTTTTGCCGGCTATCCTACAGCAGGAGACACAAAATACGGTGACAAAGCCGCAAACGGGTATTTTATGAGTAAATACGGCCTTAAACATCAGCTTCTTTACTGCGGATATATTGAAATTAAGCCTGAAAACAATGACCTTAAGGCTCTTAAGCCTATGAAAATAAAGGGCAGGGGAAACACACTAATTAAAAATATTGTAAAATTTGAATTTGGGGTTGATTTATGTGACTGTATGTGCTAAAATAAAACAGTATATGAAGTAAACTCAAGGAATCGGCTGTTAATAAATTTCGCCTGTTCCTTTCGATTTGAATTTTTTTACATTATAAGGAGAAGTACTATTAAAGCTATTATTTTGGCCGCCGGCTATGCAACAAGACTATATCCCGTTACAAAATATTACCCCAAGCCTTTGCTTAAAATTGGCGGCAGAACAATGATGGATTTTATAACCGATGAGATAAATACAATTCCCGAAATTGACAAAATATTTGTTATTACAAACCACAAAATGTGCAAATATTTTGACAGCTGGCACGAAACACGAAGCGACAAAGCTAAAATTACTGTTATTGACGATAATACCTCAGATGAAAATATCAGACTGGGTGCCATTGGGGACATTGCTTATACCATTAAGCAGGGCAAAATCGACGACGATCTGCTTATAATCGCAGGAGATAACTTTTTCACATATCCCATTAAGGATTATTATGATTATTTTAAGAAGGTTGGCGCTGACTGCTGCTGTGTTATGGATATTTACGACAAAAATATTCTCAGGTCGGTTGGGGTAGCTGAGCTTGACGAAAACAACCGCCTTATAGGTATGGAAGAAAAGCCGGCCGAGCCCAAGAGCAACAAGGCGGTTTATGCTACCTATCTTTACACAAAGGAAACGGCAGGGCTTTTTGATAAATATTTAAATGAGGGAAATGCTCCCGACGCCCCCGGAAACTTTTTAAACTGGCTCTATAAAGTAAAAGATGTATACGCATGGACTATGACAGGTGACTGCTATGACATAGGCACCTGCGGCGAATACATAAAAATAAGAAAACAATTTTCAAAATAAAACGAAAAACAGCCGTTTCCTTAACCGGGGAAGCGGCTGTTTGCTTTATAAAATTAATTTTGATTTGTATGTTTTGAAGCTTCTTACTTTAGTAATCACTGATTAATCAGCTCACGGCATTTTTAACAAATTTAAAGCTTTCTTTCTCTGTGGAAATATTCATCGGCATACTGAAGGTCTTTTTCATAGAGAAGAACGACCAGCTCGTCTCCGCTCTTTATAATAACATCGCTCTTTGGCACGATGGTTTCGCCGTTTCTGTGTATGGTAACAATCAGAAGGCTTTCGGGAAGCTCAAGCTCTCTTATGGCTTTATGAACAACCGCCGACGACATATGTATGGGGATTTCTATTTCAACACGCTTTCCCTTATACTCCTTTTCGCCTGCCTGTTTTTTAAGTGTGTTGTGAAGAATCATTTCATAAACAGGGCCGCAGCCGAAAACCTCGGTGGTCAAAAATGAAACGATTGTAACAACGCTTAAAAATAAAAACTGGCTGAAGCTGCCTGTCATTTCGCAGACAAGAATTATACCCGTTACAGGGGCTTTTGTCACTGCGCCGAAAAAGCCGGCAAGTGAAACAGCCACGAAAAAGCCCAGACAGTCGGGGTTTGCTCCGAAGTATTTTACGAATATACCCGAAAAGAAGGCTCCGCAAAGGCCGCCAATCGTCAGAAGAGGAAGGAAAATTCCCCCCGGCGCCTTTGAAGCAAAGCAGAACTGGGTAAATAAAAACTTAACAATAAGCATAACCCCTATAATACCAAGGCCGTAGCCTTCCTCCGGCAGAGAATCTATAAGAGAATGGCCGCCGCCCAGAAGCTGGGGCAGGGTAAGGGCGATTATGCCGGTAAGTATAAAAGCCGGAACGGGCTTTAAAAAATCGGGAATTTTGAAAAGCTTACCGTAGTTGTTTGCGCCGAAAATAATGCAGTTGTTAAACAAAACCGCAATAATACCCAGCGCCACGCCCAAAATTATAACATAGTGCATCTGACCGTGGGGAATTCGATTAACGGCGCCGAAGGTAAAAACAGGGGCCGAGCCGAAAACCTTTTTTGAAACCATATCGGCCGTTATTCCCGTGAGCATTCCGCCGATGAGAACATATTTGTTAAATGATTTGTGAAGCTCCTCCATAACGAAAAGGGCTCCGGCGAAGGGGGCGTTAAAGGCTGCCGCCAAACCGGCTGCTGCGCCGAAGGTCAGAAGATAACGTTCTCTTGTTTTTGTGCTTTTGAAAATTCGGCTTATGCCTAAGCCTGTGGCCGAGCCTATCTGAACTGAGGGGCCTTCACGGCCCAGCGACATTCCGGCGCCGAGACAGATAAGGCCGCCCAAAAATTTAAGAACCAAAACCCTAAGCCAGTTAAACCTCATTTTGCCCAGAAGAACCCCTTCAACCTGGGGTATGCCGCTGCCTGAAATCATAGGCTCTTTTTTAACCATAAGCCCGGCAATTATTCCCAAAACAATCAAAACAGCAAACATAAGAATCCCTTTGGGAATAGAATCCACCGCAGAATATAATTTCAGGGCAAAATCGAATATAACAGCCAAGAGATATCTGTAGAGGCTTACGACAGCTCCTGCCGCAAGCCCTACGATTATACCCTCAAAAATAACGAGATATTCATAT
>JAJQCI010000077.1 GCA_021202835.1 Clostridiales bacterium
TTATCTATTCCAACAAGTTTATATTTTATGCCGCAAAAAACGCTGAATCTATAAATTTATTCCTCTCTTAACCAATAAATAGAAAATACGTCCTGCGTATGGCTGTGCTAATTTAATGACATTGCAGGCTGAACTGTTGCCTTCTTTTTGGTCCGCTGAAATGATGCCACGGTATTTATATTGACACCTGTTGTTAATTATGCTAAAATAAATGTGAAAAATTATTTATTTTAATGAAAAAATATAAAAAATCAAAAGGCTTTTGACTTTGGTATTATACATATTTTATATTGGAGTGATGAAATGAAGCAGGCTTCATGGTATATTCTTTCCGTTATTTTTGTTTTTCTTATTTGCTTAAGGGCTTATGCTTCGGAAGACAAAAGATATATGGTAAGGCTTAACAAGGAAATTGAGCTGTTTTCGGCGGAAGAAAAGGGCAGAAGAGACTTTATTGTGGCGGATGAAGAAGAGCTTGAGGAATATATTGAAAGAGGAGAGGTTGAATTTTATGAGGAGGACAGCGAGGTTTATCTCTTTTCCGATTATTGGAATTTGGATGTGCTTTGTACAGACCTTCCCGATAAAATAAACTGTCTGGGAAACGGAGTAAAGGCGGCGGTTATAGACACGGGAATACAGCCAATAGGGGGAATAGAAGAAAAAACGGCCGAAGGCCATAATTATTTAGATGACTCCGACGACGTAACCGATAATGTGGGCCACGGAACCTTCGTCAGCGGCATAATTGCCTCCGAAAGCGCCGGAATTGCGGTGAACTGCACAATAGTTCCCCTGAAATGTTTTGATTCGGGAAAGTCAACCTACGTGTCGGATCTTATAGATGCGGTTTATGATGCGGCGGATGTATATGACTGTCAGGTTATAAATATGAGCTTCGGTTTCAGCTCTTATTCTTCACTTTTTAAAGAAGCTGTGGATTATGTGACCGAAAAAGGCCTTATAACAGCCGCAGCCGTAGGAAACGAAGGGGGCACGTCTTTATCTTATCCGGCGGCCTACGACAATGTTATAGGGGTAGGGTCGGTAGATTCCGATTTAAATGTTTCAAGCTTTTCAAGACACAACACCAGTGTTTTTGTAACAGCTCCCGGAGAAAATCTGACAAGCCTTTCAATCTCCGGCTACAGCGACAACAGCGGCACATCCTTTGCGGCGCCCCATATAACCGCTTTGGCGGCTATAGCCAAATCGGCAGACGAAAGCATAACCGCCGACGACTTTAAAAGTCTTATAATAAGCTCGGCGACAGATTTGGGAGATGAAGGCTATGATACATATTACGGCTGGGGAGTGGTAAACTACAGCACTTTTTTGGAAGAAGAAATAAAGGACTATGAATATTTTTTGTCGGTAATAGACTGTGAAAGCGGAAGCTATGAATGCACCATATATAATAATAACGATTCCGGCGAATACGGCCGGCTTGTTATAGGCGGATATGATGATGAGGGAAGGCTGTGCGATTTCATTATAAAGGCCGTTGAAATAGATTATAACGAGACTGTAACTACCTCGTTTTATGTTGAAGGAAGCAGTGTTAAGGCGTCGGTTTGGAGAGATGTTAAAAGTCTGAGGCCTTATTCAAAAGAAAGAAGCGCCGAAAGCGGCGGATAAAGGGGGATTAATTAATGAAGAGAATTTTATCGGTTGTTTTAATTATTGCGGTTATTTTCGGGCTTATGCCGAATATTGCCGCAGCGGAAACAGAGGAGGGCTCTCTGTCGGAGGAAATCGATTCGGAGGAAAACGACGACGATTATGACCCGGCCGACTGGATAGATGACTCTGTTTATCATGGAGACAGTGTGGAGCTTTACAGCAGTGTATTCGGGAGATATACCGTTCTTACTCTCGATGTATCGGGAAGTATGTCAAGCACGGAGCTGTCAAAAATGAAAGAGGCTTCACTTAAGTTTTGTCAAACTATTTTAAGCTCAAACGGAACAAATAAGGTCGCCGTTGTTAAATTCGGCAGCTCTGCTTCGATAGCCTGCGGTTTTACAGACAGCTACAGTGAGCTTCAAACGGTTATAAACGGCTTAAGCGCCGGGGGCGGAACCGATATGGCCGGAGGGCTTACAAAAACGGCTGAGCTGTTTGAGGCAGCGGCTGTTTCGGCCTTTGCGGAGAAAAATATAATTATATTTTCAGACGGTGCGCCTAATTCGGCTTCTGCGGCTCTTTCTGTGTATAACAGCATAGCTGACGATTATAATATTTATTCTCTGGGCTACAGTCTTTCATCATCAGGGGCAAGCTTTATGAGCTCAATTCAAAACAGCGGTTATTACAACGTTACAAGCTCCGACGAAATAACTGCAGCCGTAGCGCAGATTGCCGAAAAAATACTGGAGGGGGCTTCGGGCAGTTTGTTCTGGTTTGACACTCAGAACACAATTATCACCGTTTATAAAAACAAGAAAAGCCCCGGTGCGCTTAAAGAAGACTATACTGCGGCGGAAGGGGCTCTGGTTGTTGTTGACGGTGCGGAATATACAACGAATTCAAACGGAAGAGTAACCGTTCCCAACA
>JAJQCI010000245.1 GCA_021202835.1 Clostridiales bacterium
ACTTTATTCAAAAGCTTATAAAAATCTGCAGAAAAAGAATTTTATATTTTATACCTTTATGGGCTGTTTGTTTTGTATATCTGCCGTATACAGCTTTATCAGCTCGGGCAGCTATGTCAAAATATTATACCTTGCCGCTGTTATGGCGGCTTTGCTTGTGTTAATAAAAATAATGCTGGTAAAGCAGATTAAAAACGAATATAAGGCGAATCCCGATGCCAGTTCGGTTATAAATTATAAATTTTATGACGACTTTATAATATACAGCGGAAAAAGCGGAGAAGATAAGGTTTATTACAGGGATCTTTACAAAATTACCGAAAACGGTGATGAATATTGTATTTTTACCGCAAGAAACATATGTTATGTTTTGGAAAAGAAGGGCTGCAGCCCTAAGCTTAAAAAATACATTGCCAAAATTAAGAAGGAATATAAAAAATAAAAGGTTTGGAGGAAGTATAGATGTCGTCCGAAAGACAAAAATATATCAGAAATTTCAGCATAATAGCCCATATTGACCATGGCAAAAGCACTCTCGCCGACAGGCTCATTCAGAAATGCGGTCTGCTTACCGAGCGTGAAATGCAGGAGCAGGTTTTAGACAATATGGAGCTTGAAAGAGAAAGAGGAATAACAATAAAAAGTCAGGCCGTCCGCCTTATTCACAAGGGCCCCGACGGAAAAGAATATACATTTAACCTTATTGACACTCCCGGTCATGTTGACTTTAACTATGAGGTTTCGAGAAGCCTTGCCGCCTGTGACGGAGCCGTTCTTGTGGTTGACGCAGCCCAGGGAGTCGAAACCCAGACACTTTCAAATGTTTATCTTGCCCTTGACAACGATCTGGAGGTTTTGCCGGTTATAAACAAAATCGACCTGCCAAGCGCCGAGCCGGACAGAATAAAGCAGGAAATTGAAGATATAATTGGTCTTGACACCTCCGAAGCACCCCTTATTTCAGCCAAAAACGACATTAATATAGACGAGGTTTTCGAAAAAATAATAGAGCTTCTGCCCTGCCCTGACGGAGACGAAGAAGCGCCCCTTAAGGCACTTATTTTCGACAGCGTTTATGACTCCTACAGAGGGGTTATTGTTTTTATGCGAATTTTCGACGGAAGGCTTAAAAAGGGCGACAAGGTCAGGTTTATGGCCACTAAGAAGGAGTTTGACGTTGTTGAGGTCGGGGTTTTCGGGCCCGGTCAGTTTATACCCTGTGATGAGCTTCTCGCCGGCGACGTAGGCTATCTTACCGCCAGCATCAAAAACGTAAAGGACACACGAATAGGCGACACTGTCACTCTTGTTAAAAATCCCGTTGGCGAGGCGCTTCCCGGCTATAAAAAGGTTCAGTCAATGGTTTACTGCGGAATTTTCCCTGCCGACGGTTCAAAATATCAGGATTTGAGAGACGCCCTCGACAAGCTTAAGCTTAACGACGCTTCTCTTGTTTTTGAGCCGGAGACCTCTGTTGCTTTGGGCTTCGGCTTCAGATGCGGTTTTTTGGGGCTTCTTCATTTGGAAATAATACAGGAAAGGCTTGAAAGAGAATATAACCTTGACCTTGTGACGACCGCCCCCAGTGTTATTTATCACATTTATTTAACAGACGGCACAAAAATGATTCTTTCAAACCCCAGCGACTTTCCCGATCCCACCCTTATAGAGCATATGGAGGAGCCTTGGGTTAAGGCGGAAATTATTCTGCCTACCGAATATATAGGCACGATTATGGAGCTTTGTCAGCAGAGAAGGGGAGTTTACCAAAGCATGGAATATTTGGAGACAACAAGGGCTCTTCTTCACTACAGACTGCCTCTTAACGAAATAATATATGACTTTTTCGATGTTCTGAAATCACGCTCAAGGGGCTATGCTTCTCTTGACTATGAGCTTGACGGATATGAAGAAAGCAAGCTTGTTAAGCTGGACATTCTTGTAAACAGAGAGCCCGTTGACGCACTTTCGTTTATTGTTCACGAAACGGGAGCCGTTGACAGAGGAAGAAAAATTGTTGAAAAGCTTAAAAAGGAAATTCCCAGACATCTTTTTGAAATACCCCTTCAGGCGGCTATAGGCAATAAAATTATAGCAAGACAGACTATAAGCGCCTACAGAAAGGACGTTCTCGCCAAGTGTTACGGCGGCGATATTTCAAGAAAAAAGAAGCTTCTTGAAAAACAGAAGGAAGGCAAAAAGCGTATGCGCCAGGTTGGAAACGTAGACGTTCCCCATGCCGCCGTAATCAGCGTTCTCAAGCTGGATGATTAATAATAAAAACTAATAACAAGGAGCACCGGCCCCTTATTAGGCTTGTGATCCTGTTTTTATAATATTTTTTCTATCTGAAGGGCAACACCGTCGTCATTGTTGCTTTCCGTAATATTTTTTGCGGCGGCTTTTACCGCTTCGGAAGCATTTTTCATAGCATAGGAGTAGCCTGCCGCTTTAAGCATTTCGATGGCGTTTTCTTCGTCGCCGAAAGCCATAACCTCCTCAAGGCCTATTCCCAAAGCTCCGCACAGCATTTTAAGCCCTCTGCCCTTGTTTA
>JAJQCI010000333.1 GCA_021202835.1 Clostridiales bacterium
TCCCCGGAGCTTCACACACTGATTTATATGACCAAATGGATATAATTCCTTTTGATAAATTACAGTCATTCTTTGAAGAAAATATGTAAACTGAGCAAATAAAAACATATCCCGAAACGATGATTTTAAATTTAATATTTCGTTTCGGGATATTTAAGGAAAGAAGAGGTGAGGAAAAATGGCAGAAGCAAATGATTTTTACGGAAGCATTTATCAAAATTTGATTGATGCAGGCTGTAATAAGGAAACAACGGAAAAATGTATGAGCTGTATTGGGGAAAAGAAAGTTCCGGAAGCACTTAAAATTTTAGCTCGTCATAGAGATTCTCTGCTTGGTTCTCTTCACAGGGAGCAAAAACGCATTGACTGTCTTGATTTTCTGGTTTACAGATTGAAAAACAGTTAAGAAACGGAGGGTTTAGAATGAAAAAGACAATTTTCAGCTTCATAACAGCACTTATTCTTTTAACAACGGCTGTTTTTGCAGAGCCTATATACGGTGATGCAGACAATAACGGCGTACTTACCGCAAATGATTCGGCTGTGGTTTTGAATAAAGTATTAAATTCAGACTTTCAGATGAATATTGATGACAAATATGCGGATGTTGACGGTGGCGGAAGTCTTACGGCAAATGATGCCGCTATGATACTGATGAAGGTTTTAAATGCTGCTTATGTATTTCCGGCGGAAAACAGCTCCGAAAGCGGCAGTGAAGATACCGGTTCAGATGATACTGAGGTAAAAACAAATGTTTTGGTGGCTTATTTTTCTTGTACGGGAACAACGGAGCAGATTGCGGAATATATAAGCGACGGCACTTCCGCCGATTTATATGAAATAATTGCCGCAGACCCCTATACAGATGAGGATTTGGACTATACCGATTCGAGCTCCAGAACAACAAAGGAGCAAAATAACAGCTCCGCCCGTCCTGAAATCTCAGGTTTGGTGGAAGATATGGATCAGTATGACATTGTTTTTATTGGCTACCCCATATGGCATGGTCAGGCGCCGAGAATTATAAGCACATTTTTGGAAAGCTATGATTTCAGCGGAAAGGTGGTTGTGCCTTTCTGCACATCCCACTCAAGCGGCATAGGCAGCAGTGACACAAATTTACACAGCCTTTGCTCCGACAGCACAGCTTGGGTAGACGGAAGAAGATTTGCCTCAGGCGCTTCAAGTGACGAAGTTATGAAATGGGTAAACAGTCTAAATTTGAATATAAGCGAGGTAAAAACAGTGGGCGAATTTGATTTTGAAAGCAAAACGGTATTATTAAACAGCGGTTACGAAATGCCTATTATGGGCTTGGGAACATACAGCCTTTCGGACGAGGAATGTGCGGTTTCAATAGCGGCTTTGCTTGAAGCCGGAGGAAGGCTTATAGATACGGCTTATATGTATCACAATGAAGCGGCAGTAGGAAAGGCAGTCAGAGAGTCGGACGTACCCAGAGAAGAGATATTCGTAATAACAAAGCTTTATCCCAATCAATATGACAATGCAGCTGAAGCCATTGACGAAGCCCTTGAAAGAATGGGGCTTGACTATATTGATATGATGCTTATTCACCACCCCGGTGACAATGACGTTGAAGCCTATAAGGCTATGGAACAGGCTGTTGCCGATGGAAAAATCCGCTCCATAGGCTTGTCAAACTGGTACGTTGAAGAGCTTACGGAATTTCTCCCCCAAGTAACAATTACACCGGCACTGGTGCAGAATGAAATCCACCCCTACTATCAGGAGAATGACGTTATCCCCTTTATTCAGAACTTGGGCATAGTTGTTCAGGGCTTGTACCCCTTCGGCGGCAGAGGATATACGGCGGAGCTTTTGTCCGATGAAACAATTTCGGCAATTGCGACGGCTCACAATGTCACCTCAGCGCAGGTTATTCTCCGTTGGAACTTACAAAAAGGCGTTGTTGTAATTCCAGGCTCGTCAAATCCCGACCATATAAGGGAAAACCTCGACCTGTTCGGTTTTGAGCTTACCGATGAGGAAATGGAACAAATCAACGCCCTTGACAGAAACGAAAAGCATGACTGGTATTAATCAGTGATCAGTGAGCAGTATTAAGTTATCAGTGAATAAGTCAAATTAAAGAAAGGAAGTTTTAAAATGACAGAAAAATTAAACTTAACAACCGAATGGGACAAGACCTTCCCCAAAAGCGAAAAGGTTATCAACAGCAAGATTACATTCCATAACAGATACGGCATAACCCTTGCGGCGGATATGTATGTTCCCAAGGGAGCCGAGGGCAGACTTCCGGCAATTGCAGTTTGCGGACCATTCGGAGCAGTAAAGGAACAGGCAGCAGGCTTATATGCCCAGACAATGGCCGAAAGAGGCTTTTTAACAATAGCCTTTGACCCCTCGTTTACAGGTGAAAGCGGCGGCGAGCCCAGATATATGGCTTCACCCGACATAAATACAGAGGATTTTCAGGCTGCTGTTGACTATCTTTTAACAAACGAAAAGGCTGACCCTGAGAAAATAGGCATTATAGGAATCTGCGGCTGGGGAGGTATGGCTCTT
>JAJQCI010000302.1 GCA_021202835.1 Clostridiales bacterium
TACTTAAATTATTCAGCTGTTTCGTCGTCAGAAACTTCGCTGTCGGCAGTCTCATCGTTTTGAGAGGATGAGCTGCTGTCCATAGTTGCCGTGTCGGAAACTATGCCGTTTATATATGTTGTTTTAATTATTACCGACGTTCCGCTGGATCTGTCTACAGTTTGAGTAACAACCTTTATATCCAAAACAGACACTGTGGCGTTTATGGTTATCTGATCCCCTACTGAAATTTTGGTTACGTCGCTTATGTTGGGGTTGGAAGCCATAAGCTCAGAAACGCTGAGGCCGTAGGCTGAAGCGATCTTGCCGAAGCTGTCGCCTGATTCAACCGTATAGGTGAGCTGGGTTTGTTTTGTTCCGTTTAAAAGCTCATAGGCTCTGTCTGTCGAAACGATTTCCGAGCTGTCAACATATTTCGTGCCGAATTCAAGCCCCGAAATTTCCGGACCTTCAACTATGCTTGATATATCGTCTATGTATGAAAGTGAATGCTCCGAAAGAATTCTGTCAACAACTGTCTGGGCCGCTTCAGAACTGGCGACAACGGCCATTTCCGCACCGTTTATCATAATTGTTGTAGCTTCTACGTTATAAGCGGCAGCGTCTGTTACACTCTTAATAAGATAGTCTCCCGTTGAAACGCCCTCGTCGTTCTTTCCGGCATGAACCTTCTTTGTTGTTATCTCGCTTGTAATTTCAACATTGGTGCCCAGTGAAGAAACAAGCTTTGTTTCACAGATTTCCGTAATATAGTCTGTTGTATAGCTTTTGTCGAGAACGATACCTACGGAGGTTCCGTCTACAAAAACCTCAACCGCATTTCTGTTGGTCAGCATATATAAAGCAAGCAGAACAAAAAACGCAACAACAAACCCGGCGATAATTCTTCCGCCATGCAGGCCGGCTCCGAAGCTTTTCTTTCCGAAAAGACTTCTTTTTGGGGCTTTCTGCTTTTGATAAACATTTCTCGACCCTGCCGTGGGGAAAAGGCTGATTTTATTTTCCTTATTTTGAGTATTATTTCTGTTTGTATTCTTCCTGCCCGTATTTTGACGTTTTGAGCCCGAGCCGGCCGAATCACGCCTTGATGAAAGCCTGGGGCCGCTGCTGCTTCCGCCGCCGTTAAGTCTGGGGCTCTGCATATTTTCAAGCGCTGTTTTTCTTCTTCTCTGTTCGGCTATTTTGTCTGCCGCTGAATTTCTGCCCCTTTCCGAATCTCTTCCTCCCGAATTATAACCTGCCATATCATCACCTCTCTCAACATCTCTTCTATAACTTCTTCTGTTTCTATTGTATACCAAAAAACACTGCTGTGCAAGAAGTAAAATTAAACAATTAAAAATATTTAATAAACGGCATTATCTGTTTATGATTTCTTCTGCAAGCTTTTCAATCACTTCTGTATCTTTTTCTTTAAGGGCGGATCTTATTGTAACTGTCGTGTCAAAAACCGACACATTTTTCATGCCCTCGAAATATGCCTTCATAGCCTTGCCTGCCATAGGCGCCCATGTTCCGTTTTCTATTAAGCCAACCTTTCTCGACTGATAGTTTTTTATCTTCAGGTGGTGAAGGAAGTCTTCAACACAGGGGAAAAGCCCTCCGTCATAGGTTGATGAAGCCACAACAAGACAATCATATCTGAAAGCGTCTTCCAGCGCTTCCGCCATGTCATCTCTGGCAAGGTCACACACAGCAACCCTCTCCTCACCCTTTTCTTTAAGCATTTCGGCAAGCTTCTTTGCCGCACCGGCGGTATTTCCGTAAATCGAACCGTAGGCAACAAGAACGCCTTTGTCTTCGGGCTTATATGAGCTCCATGTATTATATTTATCGATATAATAGCCTAAATCTTCCTTTAATACGGGGCCGTGAAGGGGGCAGATAATATTGATGTCGAGAGAAGCCGCCTTTTTAAGAAGAGCCTGAACCTGAGCGCCGTATTTTCCCACAATATTAAAATAATATCTTCTTGCTTCGCAGGCCCAGTCTTCATCTGTGTCAAGAGCGCCGAACTTTCCGAAGCCGTCGGCCGAAAATAGAACCCTGTCCTTTTCGTCATAGGTTACCATAACCTCGGGCCAGTGTACCATAGGCGCAAAAACAAAATGAAGCTTGTGTTCGCCCAAATCGAGAACGTCTCCCTCTTTTACAACAATTTGTCTGCCGGAAATGTCAAAGTCAAAAAATTGGTTATAAAAAGCAAATGTCTTTGCATTTCCCACGATTTTAACCTCAGGGTACATTTCGGCGAGCTTGGCTATGTTTGAAGCATGATCCGGTTCCATATGTGAAACGACAAGATAATCGGGAGCTTTTCCCCCAAGAGCTTCTTTCAGGTTTTCAAACCATTCGGCCGAGACTCTTCTGTCGGCTGTATCCATAACGGCGGTTTTTTCGTCATTTATAACATATGAATTATATGAAACTCCGTTGGGAACCACATACTGCCCTTCAAAAAGGTCGATTTCTCTGTCGTTGCAGCCTATATAAACAATATCGTCAGTAACCTTAAATGTACTCATATATGTATCTTCCTTTCATAAATCC
>JAJQCI010000192.1 GCA_021202835.1 Clostridiales bacterium
AAGACCACCCCCTGTCGAAATAGTGGTGGTCTATGATTACAAATAATTCCATCGCTTAACCGACTTGCAGCAATTGCTCAGTCGAAAGACGAGAGAAGGTGAGTATTACCAGTACTCGCCTTTTCTTTTTCTATTTATATTATACACCTTTCTCTCACATATTACAAGCATTTTTGAAAATTTTTAATATTTCAAAATCCCGAAAAGCCGCAATATTTCATTTTGCCTTGACAACATTTTTTTAATGTAATAAAATATAATTAAGGAGAAATACTTTTTTAAAAGTTGACCGTATATTATATTGGAAAGGGCGTGGTCTGATTGGGGAATAATGCAGCTGTCGGAAGTACACCTTATGATGATGTGTTTAAGACGCTTTTAAACGACTGTAAGCCGCTTGTTCTTCCTGTTCTCAATGAGATTTTCGGCGAAAATTACATCGGAAATGAGGAAATTATCTATTCTCAAAATGAACATTTTCTGAACAGGCAGGACGGCGAGGAAGATAAAAGAATCACAGATTCAAGTTTTACTGTTATCGGAGAGAAAACAAAAAAATACTTGTTTGAATGTCAAAGCACTCCCGATGACAGTATGCTTGTAAGGATATTTGAATATGCAACTCAGATTGCTTTGGACGAAAGCGAAATTGTGAAGAATGTGTTAGAGGTAACTATCCCTAATTCTGCTATACTTTTTCTCCGCAGCAATAAATCCACACCGGATAAAATGCAAATTGTAATTAATACACCCGGCGGAAGCGTAGCCTTTGACGTTCTTGTAATGAAAGTCAGAAAATATAATTTAGAGGATATTTTTAAAAAGAACTTGCTGTTTTTGATACCCTTTTACATCTTCAATTACAGCAGCAAACAACAGCTTGACGAACTTAACAGAGATGAGGATAAGTTAAACACATTGATAGGCAAATACAAACAAATTGTAGAGCATTTAGACACATTAACAGAACAAGGAAAGCTAAGTGCTTATAACCGCACAACCATTTTGGAAATGGCAAATAAAGTGGTTAAAAGCCTTATGTCAAACTATGAGAAAGCAATGAAAGGAGTGGAATCTGTTATGGGAGGAACCGTACTTGAATACAAAGCCAAAACTATTTACCGTGAAGGTAAAACAGAGGGTAAAGCAGAAGGCAGAGCAGAAGGTATAATAGAAACTCTTGCAGCCAGCATAAAGGCATTAATAGAAACAGGTCAATATAATTTTGACAGTGCTTTTAACTTAATCAAAGCACCCACAGATAAATACAATATGATTAAGGAATTAGTTTTAGGATAAATCAAAAACGTATATGAGGAGGTGAGTATTTTCGGTACTCGCCTTTTCTTTTCCAAATTGCAAACAAATAAGGCCGCCGCATAAATTGATGTTTTCAATCTATGTGGCGGCCCTGTATTTTAACTGATATTTTTCAGGCGTCTATGGGCTAAATTCTTTTATAATAATAACTGCCGTCGGCAAACCTTTCATCGGCAATCTCCGTGAAAAAATTTATATCGCCCGTATGCTCCGCCTTGAAATTCTGCATTTCAGTCAAAATTTCAGCGGTTGTTATAAGCTTTCTTCGGCTTTCGCATGCCTTTTCCGAATGATGAGCCGAACCGCAGACGGAACAGCAGGCTTCCGCCGAAGCCCCACCGTAATATTTTTCCCACTTGTTATCCTCAACCCATCTGTACTCCGTCCATCTGCCGCAGCACCTGTTTTCGCCGCCGCTGTCTTTACTGTAATCGTTAAATCTGACGGCAATCAGCCACGGCATTGCCTCTGTAAGTCTGTTCTCCATAATTATCTCCTGTTTTGTTTAATATTATTTCAGCCTTCCGCTTTTTTGCTCAAATCAATATTCGGCTTTATCTGCAAAAGTGCTTCATTGCTTATAATTCTTGTCAGTTCTTTGGGCAGATGTATGTTTTCGGTATTTATGCTTTTTGATTTATATGTGAGCTTTTCAAACAATTCGTCCCTTATATTTTTTGTTAAAATCGCAAATATGGGGCTTGTGTTATTTGTGACGACTCTCACATCATCTCTTACGATACCTTTAGGATAACAGGAAACATCATCTGCCTTATCTAATGTCATTACATAATTTACATTCCCAACACCCATATCGGCTTTGATTTTTATGCCTTGATTTCCATAGTCGCCAATCATTCTTGCGTTTTTATGTATATTTAAAGCCGCAGGCAATATCTCATATTTTTTAAAGGTTGTAAATCTGTCTTTAAAATTAAATTCGCTTTCCATTAATGTGTTGTTTAAAGCTCTGTTATAAAACACAACAGGCTTAAGAGGGGTGAAAACCCCGGTAAAATGGAGATAATTCCAAGCATGGAAATTTACTCTGTAATAAATTATTTTTTTCTTGTTTTTACACAAAAACAGTAATTCTTTATTTTCAAGATTATCCCTAAACAGCTTTGAGTTGTCAATAATGATTTTCAAAGCATCTCGCTTTGTATAAATTACATTTCCGTTTTTATCGTACATCATAGAAAGTTCTCCCGTAATAACATAAAACTAAA
>JAJQCI010000035.1 GCA_021202835.1 Clostridiales bacterium
TGTAATAATATATTATCATAAGCGACAATCAAAGTCAATAGCAAGCGACAATAAAATCAAACTTTTTAAATTTATTTACAACAATGGGGTTGACAGTGACAATGAATTGTTGTATAATTACGCTTATAAACAACAAAACTTTATCATTTCTATAGAAAGGTAAAAGTGAGCAAAATGAAATTAAATGAAAAGAAATTTGACTTGATTATGGCACAAAAATGTATGACAGCAAAAGAGCTGTCGGCAAAAACAGGTGTAACAGAAAGCACAATTGCAAAGGCAAAGAATGGCAACAGAACCCCAAGACCTTCAACCATTGGAAAATTAGCCGCTGGTTTGGGCGTGTCTGTTGAATCCATAATTGAAGCAATTTAAAAGGCGGTGTTTTTATTGAGTAACAGACGTTATACGACGGAGGAACTGGCTGAAGCGGTAGGCTTGTCACGTAGGGAGGTTGACAGGCTAAGGAAGACGGGCAAAATCCCATTCTTGAAAGTCGGCGGTGGGCGAGGAAGATTTTTGTTTATCCTTGAAGATGTCGAAAAGGCGCTACAGGCCATAGCGTTGGAAAACCAAAGGACGGAATTAGTAAATTATAGCAAAAGCCTTGAATCACATCATGAACAATATAGGTTTTAGGCGGTGATTTTATTGCAATACAATAATAACAAAAATGGTTTAGATAGTTTTGTAAATTATGAGGCAGAATTTAAACCTTATATAAAAAAGCCAACAAGTCTAACGGTCAGTTAGTGGGCCTCTGCCCATTTCATGATGACAGGGAGCACAGTTTTTCTGTAAATCTTGATACTGGCGAATGGTATTGCTTCAAAGAGGGTATTGGCGGAAATGCTCTTACCTTTTTTGCCAGGTTAAATAATACATCGACAAAAGATGAATATAAGAGACTGTTGGAAAAATACGGCATAAATGACAAAAGGCTAAATAAAAAGCCCCAAAGTAAAAATTATAACCTTGAACAATATGCCTTTGAGAAAAGACTGTCGGTTGAGTTCTTAAAGAATACTCTTAAGCTTTCAACAATAACATCCCAAAGCGGCATAAAGTTGTTGAAAATACCGTACTTCAATGAGAAAGGTGAAGAAATTACGTTCCGAAGGAGAGGAGCAAACAAGGCTTTCACATGGAAAAAGGGAAGTGCCGGCAAAATTCGCCCTTACAACGAATGGAACATTGAGAAAATAAGAAAGAGCGGGTACTGCATTTTGGTTGAGGGTGAAAGCGATACACAAACCTTAACTTTCTTAGGATTTCCGGCTTTAGGTATTCCGGGAGCTTCGATGTTTAAAGCTGATTGGACAGGGCTTATACAAGGTTTGCAGATTTACATACATAAGGAATCTGACAGCGGCGGTGAGACATTTGTAAGAAAAGTTTGGGAAAAGCTCACTGAATGCGGCTTCAACGGAGAGGCTTATATTTTTTCTTGCAAGAATGCCGGAGCAAAAGATCCGTCGGAAATATATTTAAAGTCCGACAAGATAAAGGCGGCGGAAACAATAAAGAAGCTTCTTCAAGATACCGAGCCGGTTGACTTATATGCAGAAAAAGCCGAAGAACCTAATGAAAATGCTTTGACCTATCTTGATGAGAAGGGCAAAGTTAAAGAGGGGTTGCTGACCGAATACTGTAAAGCGAATATTAACTATATTGTCTTACAAACACCCGGACGCAATAATGCCCAAGCATTTACCTTAAAAGGCGGCGTTTATGTTCCATTGTCAGAAAACGATTTGAAAGGCGAAATTTTACGCTTAATGCCGATTGAACTCAGGCGGCAATCATACGCAACTAATGTCTCAAAAAATTTACTTGCGCTTGCTGAACGTAAATTTAATTTCGATGAGGTTGATATCAATGAGGGATTTATAAATTTTCGAAACGGAATATTGAATATCGAAAGCGGCGAATTGTTACCACACGATATTTTTTATCAACAGCACCCTGACTTCTTGTCTACAATTCAAGTGCAGGCTAATTATAACCCCGGAGCGACGTGTCCTAAATTTATGAAATTTTTAGATGAGCTCCAGACGAAGGACGACGGAAAAGTTGACAGCAATGCAAGGGAACTGCTTCTTGAGGTGTTGGGACTTACAATTTCAAATCTTAATGTAGCAAAGTATACAAAGACGGTTTTTATTTTATACCGCCGAATCCCCGATACCGGCAAAAGCCAATACATAAAGCTTATTCGTGAACTCATCGGAAAACAGAATTGCGAGACAACAGATTTAAATCGACTGAGCAATGTCCGATTTGGTACATCTGACCTATTTGGAAAACGTTTAGGATATTGTGGTGATATGCCGAGAGTAAAAATCGACGATGTGTCTATCTTTATGCAGATGACAGGCGGAGACGGAGCATCAGCAGAACAAAAAGGAAAAGATAAATTTGACCTTGATTACAGAGGTTCTTTAATCTTTGCAACGAACACCTTGCCGGCTATGGCCGGAGCGAAGGGCGAAGCATGTAATGCGCGTTTATCGATAAGTCGGTGTACTCCACGGACGAAGAT
>JAJQCI010000340.1 GCA_021202835.1 Clostridiales bacterium
CGACATATACAGCAAAAATGCTGCAAAATGATGAAATATAATATATTTATAAAAACCGGTTTATTCGGTTTTTATCTTCTTTATAATTTCGACTCCCACAGTGGCCTCCATAGTTCTTCCGAACATTTCAACCTCAATTTTGGCTGTGCGCTTATGTCTGTCAATTTTCCTTATACAACCTTCCATTCCCATCATGGGGCCGCTTATAATCTGAACCCTTTCATTTTCAATAACGCCTATTGACATCTCCACAACCTGTTTTTTTCCGCCGAAACGCTGTAAGAAAGCCTCTTCGGCCTCACTCAGAGGCACCAAATAATCCATATCCCCCAAAACACGCTTAAAGCCTTCTATTTTAACCAGCTCCCCGACCAAGTCATAAATACGTTCTGTATCCAAAATCAAATAGCCGGGAAACAACAGCTTCTTTTCTTTGTGCCATTTGCCCTCATATTTTTTCATTTCCTCATATTGAGGAAAAAAACAGTCATTAAGCAGCGGCGGCTTAATCCGGGCAAGGCACAGGTTTTTCATTTTATTTTCCTCTCCGCTGAAAACCTGCATTACATACCACATAGTCTTCCCCTTTCCCCATTGTTCTGCAGCTGTATCCATAAGTCAAGAAAAGCCTGCTTTCAAAAAAGGCAGGCTTCACCATCCGGCGTCCGGATTTAAGCCGGCCGAAAACTTTATGGAAACGCCGTGTCAATCAGCGTTTCCTTCTGTCCGCAGAGCTCCCACAGTGCAGCAATGCAGCAGCTGTGTTCATACGTTTCTTTCATCCAAGCAATGGTTTTCATCCTTCTTTTGTTCTGTTTCTTAATTGCTGTTCAAAAAAATTTACAGTAACTGCTGTAAATCTCCTATATCCGAAATTCACGTCAGTTTATGTCTTGCTGTTATTGTCTCGCCTGTCTCCCGGTTTCTTTTTTTGCTGTTCTGCCGTTTTATTTGCTTTTTCAGCAGCACTGTAATAGCCATAGCCGTAGCCATATCCGTAACCATAACCGTAACCGTAGCGTTTTTTCTTATAATAGCCGTAGCCTGCTTTATTGGTTTCCGCAAAGTTAATTATAAAGCCCATAATTTTTGCGTTTGCAAGATTAACATTCTCTATAAGTCTGTTTACATCTTCAAACCTGGTTCTGTTGGCTCTTACAACAATAACCATACCTGCGGCATACTGTGAAATTACACAGGCGTCTCCTACAACATTAAGAGGCGGTGAGTCAATAACGATAAAATCATATTTTTCCTTACACTCCTCAATAAGAGAAGACATTTTCTTACTTGAAAGTATACCCATAGAGTTGGGAGAAATTCCTCCCGTTAAAAGAACATCAAGCCCGTCCTGCACATTTTTCCTTACACAGGCATCAAAATTTGCATTCTTGCCTATTATATCTATAACACCGTTTTTGTTGGCGGCTTTTATTTTCTTGTGAATAGTGCCTTTTCTAAGGTCCATATCTATAAGAAGAACCTTTTTTCCCAATTTTGCCATAGACATAGCAAGATTAACTGAAACCGTACTCTTTCCGTCATTTTCGTTGGGGCTTGAAACAACAACCACTTTTTCGTCATTCATAGTCAGCGCAACGGCAAGATTGTTGCCCAGTGTATTAAATATTTCAGTAAGTCTGAAGCTTTGGGCCGAACCGACCACTTCAAAAATATTTTCATCGTCTTCCCTTGTCTGCCCCTTAAGCTTCTTTTTCTTCTTGCCGTCATTTCTGTTGTTTTCAACATAAGGTATTTCTTCAAAAACGGGATAGTCGAATTTATTTTTAAAGCCTTCGGAGTTTCTGACCTTATTGTCCATAAGTATAAAACACAAAAATATGCCCGAAGCTGCAAAAACGCCGACAAAACAGCCCATAAGAGCATTCTTTGAGTTGTTTGGAGACGACTTTCCCGTGGGAACCTGTGCTTCCCCTATCGCCTCAACAGTACCGCCGCCTACAACACTTTTCAAAAAGTCTGGGGCTATGTCAACCAGAATGTTGCACATATCGGCCGAAAGCTGAGGATTTCTTGTAACCGCCGTAACTCTCAGAACCTCTGTTTCATCTATGGGAACTATCGTAAAGCAAGAGGCTATAGAACCTGCTTTAACTCTTACATCACCGTTTCCCGTGCGGTATAATGTAAAATATTGCGAAAGCTCATCCTCTGAATATACCTCCAAAAGATTATTGCCCACTTCTTCCATTACAAAATCAGATTTTAAAATAATAACCCCCGACTCGGCAAGGCCTCTTGACGTGGTTATAGCCTGGGAATCTATACCGTCACGTATGATTATGGAACTGTTGTTGCTGACATAAACCATAACGGATGAAGTGTACATTTCGGGAAGCACATATTTGGAATACAAAAAACTGAATGTGCCCATTAATATACCTGCAAGCACTATTATCAATATATTCCTCGGTATAAACAGCTGCCTGGCAAGCTTAACCAAATCTATTGTTTCCACATTGGAAACAACACCTCTTTTTCTGTTTAAATTGTTAACATTTTCATTATCATTCAT
>JAJQCI010000042.1 GCA_021202835.1 Clostridiales bacterium
AAAATTCAGCATTAACGTATATACATTTAATGACAACATAAAGGTTAATATATACGACGATTTATATATAGATTTTTCGGAAATGAATTTAAATTAATTTGAATATATACAATGTTCAGCCGGATGGTATAGTGTCCATTCGGCCGAAGCCGAAATTTATGTTAAATGATGGTTTCTGCGTACCATGGCGGTGGAGAGGTACTGCAGGTGGGTACGCTCGAACCGGACGGCGCCCGATTCGGGCGTGTCCCCTGCAGTACCTTTCAGTCACCGGAATATATTGGCCATAACAAATTACCGTCTGTTAAATATTATAGGCTTCACTTTGTAACCACACGTCGGTGACAACTCCCCTTAAAAGGAAAACCTTGTCGGCAGCCACAGTTTATTGGCTTTGTATTAAATCACATAAATTAAAATGACAAAGCGGATTCACCGGGAATCCGCTTTGTATATATGTAAGGTAATTTATCAGTCGCAGTCTCTGACGGCTTTTCTTACTCCCAAAATAAATGAAGGAGAAACGGAAAGCTCGTCAACACCGTAGGACAAGAATGTTTCGGTTAAGGTTGTGTCGGCGCCCAGTTCACCGCAGATACCTGCCCAGATACCTGCTTTGTGGGCATTTTCAACAACTGTCTTTATAGAACGCAAAACGGCAGGGTGATGTGAATCGTTTATATTGTCAAGCTTGGAATTCTGCCTGTCTATAGCGAGGGTATACTGTGTCAGGTCATTTGTTCCTATGCTGAAGAAGTCAACCTCTTTTGCAAGTTCGTCACTCATAATAACAGCGGCCGGAGTTTCAATCATAATACCCTGTTCTATGTTTCTGTTGAATTTTACTCCTTCGGCTTCAAGCTCATCCATAACGGAATTAACAATTTGCTTAATTTGCAGTACTTCGTTAACTGAAATTATCATAGGATACATAATTGAAATATTTCCGAAGGCGCTGGCTCTCAGCAAGGCTCTCAGCTGTGTTTTGAAGATATCCGTTCTGTCAAGGCAGATTCTTATGGCTCTGTAGCCCATAGCCGGGTTGTCTTCATGGCCCAGGTTAAAATATTCAACCTGTTTGTCGGCGCCTAAATCTAAGGTTCTTATGATAACCTTTTTTCCGCCCATAGCTTCGGCAACCTTTTTATATGCGGCGAACTGCTCCTCTTCAGTAGGGAAGTCCTCCGAACCCAAATATAAAAATTCGCTTCTGAAAAGGCCGATTCCCTCGCCGTCGTTGTCAATAACGTTTGCTAAGTCCTTAGGTTCGCCTATGTTTGCATAAAGATGTATTTTTTTGCCGCTCTTTGAGACTGTTTCTTTTCCCTTGAGAGTTTTTAAAAGCGCTCTCTTTTCCAGATCCTCAGCCTGTTTTTTCTCATATGCGGCAAGAGTTTCCTCATCGGGTTCTATAACAAGGCTGCCGCTGTATCCGTCTACAACAGCAATTTTTCCGTTCCATTCCTTATCTATTTTTACACCGATAAGAGCCGGAAGATTCATTGTTCTGGCCAAAATAGCCGTATGAGAGTTTGAAGAACCAAGCTCCGTTACAAAGGCGAGAAGCTTTTCTTTGTCAAGCTGAATTGTTTCGCTGGGGGCTAAATCCTCAGAAACAATAATAGAAGGTTCGGTTAAATTTATACCGCCCGAAGCTCCTGACAGCTTTGAAATAACTCTCTCGGCAATATCCTTCATATCGGCTGCTCTTGCTTTGAAATATTCGTCTTCCATATTGTCGAACATTTCATAAAAATCATCGCCTGTTCTGGCAACAGCATATTCTGCATTAACAAGCTGATTTTCGATTTTGTCTTTAACTCCGTCGTTAAAATCATCATCTTCGAGCATCATAGCATGAACATTGAAAATCTCTGCACTGTCTTCGCCCACCTCTTTGACAGCTTTCTCATAAAGCCCGTTAAGCTCTTCTACAGCCAAAGCCTTTGCATCTTCATACCGTTTCATTTCAGCAGCTGTGTCGGAGATTTTTGTTCGCCTTACCTGCTGCTTGTCCTTGCTTACGAATGAAATTTTACCTATGGCTATGCCCTTGAAGATGGATTTTCCCGAAAATTTTTCCATATTGACCTGCCTCCTTTTTAAATTTGATGTAAAATTTATACATATTATGATTCTATTATAATTATAATCCACGGCAAATGTCAATATAAATCTTGAGATTTTCAGAAAAAGGATTATATATGCATTGCCAAAGTTTTAATTTTTCCTGTCAAACAACAGAATCCAAATTAATTCTTGATACAACCTGCTTGATATGTTATTATAAAAATACAAAGAGAAGCAACTTAAGCAGCTGCTCCTCACCTTAACTTGTTAAAAATAATCGTCAAGGTTGTACTGACGGTTATTTTTATGTTTGAAATTATCTTTATTATACGTACTGCTGTTGTTCCTCTTTGAGACGAAGATTTTTCTTCGCTGAAATACAGTATATCATAAGCCCCAGAGAAAACAACAAAAAATTTTATAAAAATAAAAAAGATATGTGTATTTTTATACTTTCG
>JAJQCI010000289.1:0-1059 GCA_021202835.1 Clostridiales bacterium
CGTTATAAGCTTTCCATCAAATATTGTATGCAATATAAAGCAGGATCTGCCTTTGGGCTGTAAAAGCATAGGTCTTATACCTATTGAAAATAAGTTTTCCGTTGTCAGATATTTCGGAGCCTCCACAAACATGGGGCTTATAAAAGAGTTTAACCACAGCGGCAAAAATATAGGCGACGTTATTCTTTTTGATACACAGGCTCCCCTTATTTTAATTAATCTGCCCGAAAACAGCAATGAAATTAACATACGAATGCTTGTCTGCGGTTTTGAATCTCACGAATTGTTAAACGAATTTATGGGTATTCACGACAAGCTTTCAGGCGTTATTGACGAAAACAGAAGAATCGAAGCCTTGAAAAACGAGCTTTCGGAGAAAAACGAAAAGCTTTCGAGTGAATACAGAGAGGCCGAGCTCTCCGTAGCCCGTCTTGAGGATACAATTGAGGATATAAATAAAGAAAATTCGGAAAAAATAAACGAGCTGAACGCCTGTATTGTCAGACTTCAGGCAGATAATGCGACGATTTTGTCCTCAAGCTGCTGGAAAATAACAAAGCCCATAAGGGTTATTATAGAATTTATACGTTCCTTTCGTTCCTTTTCCGAAAAAAAAAATTGGATAAAAAAGCTTTTCGGAAAAACCTACAGCATTGACAAAAGCACTTATAATGACGGCATCTACAGTCTTTCCGGCTGGGTTTTCAGCGAAAAAGAGGAAATCCGTGAGCTTGCCCTTGTTATAACCGCCGGAGGCGAAAGCCTTGAAATTACCGAGGGTAATTTTAACATATGGCGCCCCGATGTTTTTAACGCCTATAACTGTGTTAGCGTCAAAAATTCAGGCTTCGAGTTCTCCGTTTTGGTAAATACAGATAAAAATTTCGATGTCAGCCTTAAATATCTCAAAGGCAGCAAGGCCGGCAGGATAAACTGCGGCACATTTAAAGGCGAAAAAACCGTAGGAGATGACGACAGAATTATTTCCGTAATAAAATCCGGAGTTCCCGTCGATATAGGATATATGATAAACAAATATATATCTGACGAGCCCTGTGA
>JAJQCI010000289.1:1069-8487 GCA_021202835.1 Clostridiales bacterium
GCGGTTTATGAAAAAACCTATGATATTATAATTCCCGTTTACAACGGTTTTAAATATCTTGACCGACTTTTCGAAACCATTGCCAAAACAAAGGCCTCATACAGGCTTATTATAATAGATGACAACAGTTCAGACGAGAGAGTTCTCCCCTATTTGGAGGAAATAAAAGACAAGTTCGAAAACGCCGAGCTTATTGTACACGACAGAAATTTGGGCTTTGTTAAATCGGTAAACGAAGGCCTGGAGTCTTCCGAAAACGACGTTGTTATTTTAAACACCGATGTGGAACTGCCCAAAGAATGGCTTGAAAGGCTTGCCGCCGGGCTTATCGCCGATGACTCTGTGGCTTCGGCCACTCCCTTTACAAACAGCGGAACGATCTGCAGTTTCCCCGATTTTATGAAGGATAACCCCCTGTTTATGGACAAAACGGTTGACGAAGCAGACAGGTTCTTCAGGCTTGTTAAGCCCTCATATGTTTCCGCCCCCACAGGGGTAGGCTTCTGTATGGCCATAAGCCGAAGGGCTTTGAATGAAACAGGCTTGTTTGATGCCGAAGCCTTCGAAAAGGGCTACGGCGAAGAAAACGACTGGTGCCGCAGGGCGATAAAGAAAGGCTTTAAAAACGTAATCGTCGAAAATCTTTTCGTTTTCCACAATCACGGGGGAAGCTTTGCCCCTGAGGAAAAGAAAAGGCTTTTAGCAAGAAATTCCGAAATTTTGGCCGAAAGATATCCCGATTATAACAGCGACGTAGCCGAATACTGCGAAAAAGACCCTCACAAAAGACTGAGAGAGCTTATAAAGACGTTTATGTGCGCCGAATATTCAAAAAGGTCAAATCTTATATTCAGCCACTCTTGGGGCGGCGGAGCCGAAAGCTATATAAACGGTTTGAAAGATAAGCTTGTGGGCGAAGGCGAATTTGTCGCCGAAATTATATACCGTTCGGATATAAATCTTTGCTGTATGGAGGTTTGCTGCGGAAATTTCAAGGCCTTATATGCCCTTGAAAGCATTGACTTTTTGTCTGAATTAAAATTTAAATTTGACAGAATAATTATAAATGAGCTTGTGGGATATAAAGACCTCTATAATGTTCAGGAGACAATTCTTAAAATAAGAGAAAGCCACAATTCAGAGCTTATTTATCTTATGCACGATTATTTCTCTCTTTGCCCCTCTGTTTATCTTTTAAGAGACAACGAAACCTGCTGCGGCGGAGAAGCAGACTGTTCAAAATGTGACAGCTGTCTCGAAATAGGCAGGGCGGCTCTTTATCCCGAATATGAAAATACGGCTAAGTGGCGTGAAAAATGGTCGGCTTTCCTTGAAAGCTGCGATGAGGTAAGGTTCTTTTCCGAAGCCTCGAAAAATATTGCGCTGGGAATTTACGGCAGCTTAAATAACTTCACCGTAGTTCCCCACAAATTAAATTATATGCCGAATATAGGCAAAAAATATAAAACAACCAAAACCCTGAATATAGGAATTTTGGGAGATTTAAACACGCATAAAGGCCTTAACATTGTAAAGGATATGCTTAGGCTCATTACGTCCCGTGACGGCATAAGGATCATAAACATAGGCAGCTCAGAAGGAAAAATAAAGGACGAAAACTACCGTGAAACGGGAAGATATACCTATGACGAGCTTCCCCTTTTAACCCTTGACAATGATATAGATGTTTATTTTATAACCTCCGTATGGCCCGAAACATTCTGCTATACCGCCGAAGAGGCAATGAAAATGGGCATGCCCGTTATGTCTTTCGACATAGGCGCCCACGCCGAAAGAATAAGGGCCTATGAAAAGGGTTATGTTTTAAAGAGCTTTTCGGCCATTGAAGCCATAGAAACGGCAAAAACAATTTCCTTGATGCCCTATAAAGAGACAAAGAGAGTTTTGTTTGTTTCCGACTTTGTTTCATACTGCTCAAGATACAGAGCGAGCCACTTTATGGAACAGCTTTTAACCGAGGGAATTCCTTCGGATTTCATATTTACCTCTGAGGTTAAGACGGTTGATATAAGCAAATATGAATCTGTCGTTATTCACAGAAGCATATACACCGACAAGCTTAAAAAATTTACAGACGCTGTTCATTTTGCAGGCAAAAAGGTATTTTTCGACGTAGACGACCTTGTTTTCAACTACGGCAGAATAAGACACCTTGACTTCCTTAAGGAAGAAGGCTTCGGCTATTTCAAGAAGCATACGGAGGAAATAGCCGCCTGTATGGAGCTTTGCGACGGATATTTAACCTCTACCGACACTCTTGCCGGAGAAATAAAAAACACCTTCCCCAATAAACCTGTATGTGTAAACAGAAATGTTTTAAGCCTTGAAATGTTAACCATTTCAAACAGAGCCGAGGAAGGCAGAACACCTCACGGCGAAAAGGTCATTTTGGGATATTTTTCGGGTTCTAAAACACACGATAAGGATTTTGAGCTTATTTCCGACGTGCTTATTGAAACTATGGAGAAATATGAAAATGTGTGCCTTGCTTTGGGCGGCTTTGTAGACCCGGGCGACAGGTTTGAAAGGTTCGGTTCCAGAATTATTCGCTTTGACTTCTGCGACTGGAAGAAGCTGCCCTATGTTATAGCCTCTGTTGATATAAATCTTATGCCCTTGGAGGAAAGTATTTTCCACGAATGCAAGTCGGAAAACAAGTGGACCGAAGCTGCGGCTGTAGGAGTCTGCACTGTAGGCAGCTATAACAAGGAACTGGCCGGCATAATCAAAAACGGCGTAAACGGTTATTTATGCAGCAGCAGCTCCGAATGGAGTGAGACCCTTTCAGAGCTTATAGAAAACAGGGAGCTGAGAGAGCAGATATCCGAAAGAGCCTTAAACGACGTTCACAGCAGCCACACCGTTTTATCGGCGGATAAAAAGGCATGTAAGTTTATTTTAGAGTAAAAGTATTTCAGGATAAAAATTTTAAGTGAGAGGATGAATCAAAAAATGTCAGCTAAGGTTGATAAAAAAAAGCCTAAACGGATAAGGCTTGGCTTGATGGGAGTCAAATATTCAGTATCCGTCATATTTGCACTGCTGCCGATAATAACAATGAGAAGCTTAAGCTTCTCAGCTGCAGCCCTTGTTGAGCTTGCCGTAATCGGGGCGCTGACAAATTTAATTGCCCTTAAAAAGCCTGTTTTGGCAAATATTTTTAACGGCGTTTTCATACTTTTGTTTAACGTTCAGATGGGAGTTCTTTTCTTCGGAAGCAGCTATATAGAAACTATTATGCTTTCGAATTTGGCCTCCCTGCAGGATCTGGGAGGAAAAGCCTTGGAATATATAAGCGCTGCCGCTGCGGCTGTTGTGGTTTCATTCCTGCCTGTTTATCCCGTTGGGAAGGATTTCTTTAAAAAGAAATCACGAAAAGCCTCCCTGCTCATAGCGGCCTTGGCAGCAGAAGCCGTTCTTATAGCAGCAACGGGAGTTCTCTATTCTCCTTTGGTAAATTATGTTGTTTTGGCTCAGCAGGAATATAAAATATACAAACTTAAAAAAATCGTAGGCAACACGGTCAGCTCGGCAGAATATTTCTATTCGGATGAAATTCCCGATTACAGGAAGAAAGACGAAGCACTGCCGGAAAACCCCAATATAATTTTGATTTTTACGGAGGGGCTTTCACAAAATATAATAGACGACGAGCGGAATATAATGCCCAATGTAAGTGAGTTTCAAAAAAATTCACTCAGCTTTACAAATTATTATAACCACACCTTCGCCACCTACCGGGGGCTTATAGGCCAGCTTTATTCGGGCTATCAGCTTAACAATTTCAACGAAGAAAACAATCTCGTTTCTCTTCACGGGATTTTGGAATCCGGGGGATATCAAACAACCTTCATTAATACAGAGCCCCTGAATACGGATTTTATAAATTATCTTCAGTCTTTGGGTTTTGAAGAGGTTATGGTGGGAGAGCCGTATAATCTAGAGGGTTTGGAAAACTCCTACTCTGACAGACAGGCTTATGAAATACTGTGGGACAAGGTGCAGAGTCAGGAAAAATCCGGCCGGCCTTTCTTTACGGTAATATACACTCTGGGAACCCATGTTTCATTTGACAGCACTGACGAAAAATTCGGAAAAGGCAATAACAGCGAGCTGAATAAATTTTACAATGCAGATTACCAGTTCGGAAGCTTTCTCGAAAAATTCAAAAAAAGCAGTCTTGCCGAAGACACGATAATAGTGTATACTGCCGACCATGCCACCTATCAGGATAACGATTTTACGTCTGCCTTCCCCGACTATGAGCGTCTCAGCACTCAGCTTGACACAATTCCCCTGTGCTTTTATTATGAGGGAATAAAGGCCGAAACGGTTGATGCTTCCGGACGAAACACACTGTGTCTTGCGCCTACACTGTTAGACTGGCTTGACGTAAGCGCCCCCAATTATTTTTTGGGAAGCAGTCTTTTTTCCGATATTTCAGAGGGGCTGAGCCTTGACACAATATTCTACTCGGAAAACAGCCCCTACAGCACGAAAAACGGTGAGCTTTCAAATTTAAGCGGCGAAGATCTTGACACCTTCGAAAGCACGATTCAAAAATATTTCGCCGCAAAGATGTCTGATATATCCAATGATTATCTGGAGTCAATAGGTGATTTGTCATCTCGCACGGAAGCCTTCATTTCCGAAGACGGCCTTGAGCTTGAGGTTGTTTATACGCCTGAAGAAGGCGAAAACTATACACAATACTGGTTTCCCACCTGGAGTGAAGAAAACGGTCAGGACGACCTTGTGTGGTATGAAGGCGAACAATATAAAGACGGCACATGGCGTGCGGAGATTCCCCTTGCCAAACACACCCTAAACGGAGAGCTTAACATCCATGTTTACGGAGGAACAACAGGTGAAGAGGAGAAGGTCTTTTTGGATAACATCATAAGAAGTAATAATTTGAACCTCTTAAATTAAACCTTATCAAAGGCATATATTAATTATATAACAGCCGGCCGCTAAAATATATCCGCAGCCGGCTGTCTTTATAAATATTGCACTTTTCAAAAAATTCGCCTATAATATTGACAAAGTTTTAACACAGTGGTACAATTATGAAACAGAAGAGAAAAATTTATTTTGAAAGGCGGTTTTTAATTTGAGTTATAATGAAATGTATGCAAAAAAGCTGACAACAGCCAAAGAAGCCGTTAAAATCGTAAAAAGCGGTGACTGGGTAGACTACGGATGGACAACGGGCACTCCTGTTGCCCTTGACAAGGCCCTTGCCGAAAGATATGAGGAGCTTTATGACGTTAAGCTAAGAGGCGGTATATTGCTGTGGCTTCCGGCTGTCTCACAGGTTCCCGATGCGCCGGAGCATTTCTGCTGGAACAGTTGGCATATGAGCGGAATCGAAAGAAAGCTCATAAATATGGGAATGGGCTATTATGCACCTATTCGCTATTCCGAGCTTCCCCGTTATTACAGAGATCACGTTGAAAACGATGTGGCAATGTTCCAGGTTTCACCTATGGATGAACACGGCTTTTTCAATTTCGGCCCCAATGCTTCACATATGGCGGCAGTCTGTGAAAAAAGCAAGGTTGTTATTGTTGAGGTAAACAAAAATATGCCCCGTTGTTTAGGCGGCTTTCAGGAGGGCATACATATAAACGATGTTGACTTTATCGTTGAGGGTGATAACCCTCCCATGGGTATTATGGGCGGAGGCGGCGAGCCCTCTGAGGTTGACAAAACCGTGGCAAAGCTTATAGTTGAAGAAATCCCCAACGGCGCCTGTCTCCAGCTGGGAATCGGCGGTATGCCCAACGCCGTAGGCTCTCTTATAGCACAGTCGGACCTCAAGGATTTGGGCGTGCATACGGAAATGTATGTTGACGCCTTTGTGGATATTGCAAAAGCAGGAAAAATAACCGGCGCAAACAAAAACATAGACAGGGGCAGACAGGTTTATGCCTTCGGAGCAGGAACCCAAAAGCTTTATGACTACATAAACGACAATCCCGAGTGTATGAGCGCTCCCGTTGACTATACAAACGATATACGCTCAATCGCAGCATTAGATAATTTTATATCAATCAACAATGCCGTTGATATAGATCTTTTCGGTCAGATAAACGCAGAATCCGCAGGCACAAAACACATAAGCGGCGCCGGCGGCCAGCTTGACTTCGTAATGGGCGCCTATCTCTCAAAAGGCGGAAAAAGCTTTGTATGTTTGTCTTCAACCTTCAAAACAAAGTCGGGTGAGCTTCAAAGCCGAATTAAACCCACTCTTTCTGAAGGCAGTATAGTAACCGACACAAGAGCAAACACCCACTACGTTGTAACAGAATACGGCAAGGTCTGCCTTAAGGGCTTAACAACATGGGAAAGAGCCGAAGCCTTAATTTCAATAGCCCACCCTGATTTCAGAGACCAGCTTATAAAAGACGCCGAAAAGATGAAAATTTGGCGCAGAAGCAATAAAAAATAATTTTTAAGATTCGTTAAACAAAAATGTCTCAGTTGGAAAGCCCTCGAAAAATGAAGCTCCTAACAGGGACATTTTTTTATAACTCTTTTGCCGGCTGCTTCCTCTGCTAATACTGCCGGTTAATACCCGAATTTTGAAAATATCTCAGCGGCTGACCTTCCCGAGGGCCTTAAAAAACGACAAAGGCCCAAAAGGTCTTCGGGCTCATTTATATAGTTCACTTTTTCATAACAGTTTAAAATCGCTTCAAAGCCCATTTCTTTTATGACTGCCTCTGTATTGTCGTCAAAATTTCCATATGGATATATAAAAGCAGTAGGCTTAACGCCTGTGTAATTCAAAATCTCGTCATTCAGTTTCTCTGCGTCCTCCCACAAAAGCTTTTTATATTCCTCTGCGCTTTCCCCGTTTTTACGGGCCGCCCCTTTTCGGCCGTTTTTTATTTCATGAAGGGCATAGGTATGGTTTTGAAATTCAACAAAGCCCGATTTTGACATTTCGTTTATTTCCTCCCAATTAAGATGGGAATATTCTATGTTGTGGTCCTCCTCTTGTGTAAAAAGCTCTGTCAGCTCCCCTATTACCCCCACCACAGCCTTGCACCCGTACTTTTTAAACAGAGGCAGACCCAAAGTATAGACACTTTCATAGCCGTCGTCAAACGTAAGCACAACAGGCTTATCCGGCAAGTCCCCTTCTCCCCTTGTGTATGCGATAAGGTCGTTTATCCCCACGGCAGTATAGCCGTTTTCCTCTATGTAATTTAAATCGCTTTCAAGCTCCACCGCCGTAACCGTATATTTGCTGCCTACGGGCTTATCCGTTATGTTGTGCTACATAAGAACGGCAACAGCCCTCCCCTGACGTTCCTGAGAAAAACTATACTCCGCCCCGAACCGCCAAAGCCCCAAAACACCGCTGCCGCAAACAGCCCGCCCAATAT
>JAJQCI010000289.1:8497-16617 GCA_021202835.1 Clostridiales bacterium
CCTGAGAAAAACTTTCCTCCACCCCGAACCTCCAAAGCCCCAAAAAAAGCCCTGCCGCAAACAGACCGCCCAATATAATAAAAGCCCCTTTTCTTAACATAATCATCAATCCTCACTTTCAAACCCTAAAGCTGTGTTCCTTATACAAGCCTATGCCGCCGCAGACACTTTTATTCCTTTTTGGCGTGCCTCCCGTGCAAAATGCATAGCTGAGCTGTTACATATTTTTCGTAAATTTTTACATAATTCTAAAAAAATGCTTGCATTGTGAAAAACGTTGTGGTATAATCGTTTTGTTTGGTTATTACGGATATTCCGCTGGGACGTAAGCCGCCTGTCTATGGCTTTTTTAAGGGTCTTTATGAATATCTATGATGAAAGGAGAGTATAACTATGAATTATACTATTATTAAGGAAATCGAAGACGCTCAGTTAAAGGAGAACGTTACAGATTTTAACGTAGGCGATACAGTCAGAGTGTATGCCAAGGTTGTTGAGGGCAGCAGAGAAAGAATTCAGATGTTTGAAGGCACTGTTCTTAAAAGACAGGGCGGCGGCGCAAAGGAAACTTTTACCGTCAGAAGAATCGCTTCGGGTGTAGGTGTTGAAAAGACATGGCCCGTTCATTCTCCCCGTATCGACCATATTGAGGTTGTTCGCTATGGTATTGTAAGAAGAGCTAAGCTTAACTACTTAAGACAGAGAGTAGGAAAGGCCGCTAAGGTTAAAGAAAACATCAATAAAAGATCCTCTAAATAATCAAAACTTTCCAAAGGACGCCGAGCTTATTCTGCGTCCTTTTTACTGTAAAAGCGCTGCTTATATACAGAGCATGGAACAATCGGCTTTTACGGAAAATTGTTATTCATTTTATTAAATAAAAAGGAGGCGGCTGTTACGGATATACAGTGGTACCCCGGACATATGACGAAAACAAGGCGAATGATGGAAGAAAACATCTCCCTTGTTGATATAGTGGCTGAGCTTGTTGACGCCAGGATTCCTCTTTCTTCGAAAAATCCCGATATAGACAGGCTTGCGGCAAACAAAAAAAGAATCATTATTTTAAATAAGGCCGACCTTGCCGACAGCAAAAAAACCGACCTTTGGAAAGATTATTTTTTCTCAATGGGCTTTAAGGTTATAACTGCCGACAGCAAAACAGGAAAGGGCGTTAAAGAGCTTTATCCTGCCTGCCGTGAACTTATGAAGGAAAAAATCGAAAGACTTAAGCTAAGGGGCAGAATTCTCGTGCCGTCAAGGGTTATGATAGCAGGTATTCCAAACGTGGGAAAATCCACCCTTATAAACAAGCTTGTGGGCAGATCCTTAACAAAAACCGGCGACAAGCCCGGTGTTACAAGAAGCAAACAGTGGGTTAAAATAAAAAAGGATTTGGAGCTTTTGGATACCCCCGGAATATTGTGGCCCAAATTTGACGATCAGGCGGTTGGGCTGAAGCTTGCTTTTACCGGCGCAATAAACGACGACATTTTGGAAAAAAACGAGCTTGCCGTAAGATTAATAGACGAGCTTTTAAGGCTGTACCCCGGCAGCATAGAGAGCCGCTACGGCGTTTCGGAGGAGGAAAGCCCCGATGAAGTTTTTGTTAAAATAGGTCAAAACAGGGGATTTTTAACAAAAGGCGGCGAATACGACGCTTTAAGAACAGCTTATGTTTTTCTCGATGAATTCAGGGGAGGAAAATTAGGAAAAATTACCCTTGAAATTCCCTTAAAAACCTGTGAATAAAATTTTTCTTCCGTGACACAATATAGTTTGTAAAGCAGAAACAAAAAATTGCTTTTGCTTTACGGATGCAGATTTTGCATCCGACACAACACTATCCTATTTGTTGTTATGGAGGTAAAAAAATGGATAAGAGAAGCAGCAGAGAAAATCAGAACAGAACAAATTCTCAGAATAACAGACAGAACAGCAGAGTTGAGTTTTCAAACGAACTTAACGCAGACAACAGAAGCTCTGAAAAGAATTCTGAAAAGAACTCAAACAAAAACTGCAGCAGAAACGAAAACGAATAATTTTTTAAAAAGAACGGGCTTGACGTTTCAAACGGCGGGTTTGCTCTTTGCGGCGGTTTATACCGCCGTATTACATAGATTGTAAGATTGGAGTCAGTATGAATATTGTACTTTTAGAACCGGAAATACCTTCGAACACGGGAAATATAGGCCGAACCTGTGTGGCCACAAACACAGCCCTTCACCTTATAAGGCCCCTTGGTTTTTCCACAGACGACAAGGCCCTTAAAAGAGCCGGCCTTGACTATTGGTATGAGCTGGACTTAAAATATTATGACAGCTTTGAGGAGTTTACGGAGAAAAACAAGGGCGCCGAGCTTTATTTTGCTACCACAAAGGCAGAAAGAACATATGCCGATGTAAACTACGGCGAAAATGCCTTTATTATTTTCGGCAAGGAAAGCGCCGGCATACCGGAAGAAATTCTTGTTGAACACAGAGAACGCTGCATAAGGATTCCCATGTATCAGGACAAGAGATCGCTGAATCTTTCGAATTCGGCGGCAATTATACTTTATGAAGCCTTTCGGCAGAACGGTTTCAAGGGGCTTGAAAAAACAGGCAGCCTTCACAGGCTCAAGTGGAAATAGGAGATTTACATATGGACGAATTTTTAAAAATTATGGACAGGCTTTTGTCAGAGGACGGCTGCCCCTGGGACAGGGTTCAGACTCACGAGAGCCTTGAGAGATACTTAATTGAAGAATGTTATGAGGTTATAGACGCTATTGATAAAAAGAGCAGCAAAGGCCTTTGTGAGGAGCTTGGAGACGTGCTTCTTCAGGTTGTTTTTCATTCCAAACTGGCCGAAAAGGAAGGGCTTTTCAGCTTTGACGATGTTGTGAAAGGCGTTTCCGAAAAAATGGTAAACAGACATCCCCATGTTTTTGCCGACGGCAAGGCCGAAAACCCGGATGAGGTTTTAACAAACTGGGAGGAAATAAAGAAAAAAGAAAAGCACTACAAAAACGACAAGGATATTTTGGAAAGCATTCCCAGAGCCTTGCCTGCTCTTATGAGAGCCGAAAAGCTTGTGGGCAAAGCAGAAAAGCCGGGCCTTGTAAAGCTTAACAAGGCCGAAAGTATTAAAGCAGTAAGAGAGCTCCTCAATAAAATCGAATTGTCGGATAATGATAATAAAGATGAAATTTCAGCCGATATTGGCGACATACTCTTCGAAATGGCCAAAATTTCAAAACTTTTTAAAATAAATCCCGAATTTGTCTTGACAAATAGCTCAGAAAAGTTTATAACTAACATTAGGCCCGTTTAAGAACGGCGTTAAAAATAATGATACTTAAAAGGGGCGCCTTCACGGCGATTCCCTGATAAAATGTTAGGAGGACAATAACTATGAACAAAACAGAATTGGTTGCAGCTATTGCGGAAAAGGCAGGTTTAAGCAAGAAGGACTCTGAGAAGGCCGTTAAGGCTTTTGAAGAAATCGTTACCGCTGAGCTCGTAGCTGGCGGAGAAGTAAGACTTGTTGGCTTCGGTACATTCAGCGTAAAGGAAAGAGCCGCTCACGAGGGAAGAAACCCCCAGACTAAGGAGGCTATGCAGATTCCTGCTTCGAAGTCGCCTAAATTTGCAGTAGGCAAGGCCTTAAAAGACGCTGTAAACGGAAGATAAATATAAATATATTAATTTCAGGGGATTACGAAAGTTATCCCCTGTTGTGTTATAACGGAGGATTTTATGCGGCTTGACAAATTTTTAAAGGTATCCAGAATTATAAAAAGAAGAACCGTCGCCAACGAAGCCTGTGACGCCGGAAGAGTTTCGGTAAACGGCAAAATTGCAAAGGCAGGCCTTGACATAAAAGAAGGCGACATTATAGAAATTCGCTTCGGAAGCAACACAACAAAGGTTGAGGTTTTAAAGACAGCCGAAAACGTAAGAAAGGACGATGCCGCCGGTATGTATAAAAGCCTGTAACATTCCAGTAACAGTTCAGCCGTGCCCTGCCATATGGGCTTCGGTGAAAGCTCGTTTTCACTGAAGCCCATATGGCAGGGCACGAGCGGAACGCCAAATAACTCGCAAAAAATGAGCCGCCTTAGCGGCGCCGGATGCGGAGCAGACGCTTTGCGAGTTATTTGGCGCTCCGCTCGTGCAAGTTGCACGGCCGAACTGTTACATATTTTTACCAATCCTTAAATATATTAAAACAAAACAACCTCGGAGGTTTTGTTATGGCGGAAGAAAACAGACTTTTAAAAAACGTTATACGGCTTGAAAACAGAGAAAAGCTTTCAGTAACGGGAGTTTTAGACGTTGTCAGGTTTGACGAGTTCGAAATACTCTGTGAATGTGAAAAAGGAGCTTTGTCTATAAAGGGTGAAAACATACACATTTCCAAAATAGAGCTCGAAAAGGGCGATTTAACGGTTGACGGGCTTATAACAAGTCTTGTTTATGAAGATAAGCAGCTGAAGGGCTCTTTTCTCAAGAGCCTGTTTAAGTGATTCTCTCAATGAGAAAGCAGGGGCTTGTGCTTTTGTTTGTCTGCCTTTTGGGCTTCGGCTTCGGCTTTCTCTATGACATTTTAAGGCTGTACCGAAGAGGCTTTAAAACCCCTGCCGTTTTGTGTATGGCCGAAGATTTTATATATTGGGTTTTTGCCGCCCTGACGGTTTTCGGGCTTCTTTTGGGCATAAACTACGGCGAGGTAAGGCTTTACACCGTTTTGGGCTTTATGGGCGGAATGGTTTTTTATTATCTGAAGGTAAGCCCCATTTTTACCGGGCTGTCTCTGAGATTATTGAGAGCAGTTAAAAGAAGGCTTTTGAAGGCTTCGGCCCCCTTCCTTAAGGCGGGAAATAATATAAAATTATGGTTGAAAAAAAAGGCTGTGTGGGTTATAATATATTTATGGCACAGGTTTAAGCCAATATGTGCTGTTGGGAGGCGATTCAAACGAAAACCGAAAATAAAGAAAACAAAACGAAAAAAAACGTAAAGCCCGGCTTTTGGGTGGCTTATGTTGTTGCCGTAATCGCCATGCTGGGGGTTTTCGGTGCAGGTATGGCTTCCTGTCTCACTGCAAACAGAGAGCTTGTAACAAGCAAGGCAGAGCTTGAGGAATCTGTTAAAGACGAAAAACAGAGAAAGTCAGAGCTTTCAATGGAAGGCGACTATTATAAATCAGACGAATATTATGAAAAAATAGCAAGGGAAAAGCTGGGGCTCGTCATGCCCAACGAAATTACCTTCATAGACCAAAATAAGTAGGGATTTAAAATGAACCTGATTCAAAACATATTTACAAAAATGACTGAATATGAGGACAGCCCAAAAAGAATAAACCACTTTTTAAAGGTTTGGGGCTATGCCTCTTTTATAGGCAGGGCCGAGGGCCTTTCCGAAAGGGAACAGCTTATTTTGGAGGCTGCCGCTCTTACCCACGACATAGGCATAAAGCCTGCCCTTATAAAATATAACTCCTCCGCCGGCAAATATCAGGAGGAGCTGGGGCCTGACGCCGCCGAAAAGCTTTTATCGGGGCTTACAGAAGATGATGAGCTTATAAAAAGAGTCTGCACTCTTATAGGCAGACACCACACCTATGAGGGTATAGACGGCGCCGACTGTCAAATTCTTATTGAAGCAGACTTTATTGTAAATGCCTTTGAAGACGGCTTAAGCCGGGAGGCTGTTGAGACTGCTTCCGAGAAAATTTTCAAAACTTCGGAGGGCAAAAGAATTTTAAAGGAGACTTTCCTTAAATAATAAAATCTATACAGTTCAGCAGGGCACAGCTGAACTGCTGCAAAAAAATCAAAAGAGAAAGGGTGTTTTTATGGGATTCGGTATGAGAGGACACGATTTGTGTTCAAAAAGAGGCTTTGAGGATTTCTGCATTGCCGTAAAGGAGCTGGGTGTTTCCGACATTCAGCTTGCTTTCAAAAAATCCATCACAGATATTAAGTTCGACACGGGTATGTATTCTCCCGGGCTCGCCAATTATTTAAAGAGAACTCTGGATAAATACGGCGTTCACGTTGCGGTTTTGGGCTGCTACATAAACCCCACAAACCCCATTGAAGAAAAAAGACAGGCAGATGTTAAAAAGTTTATAGAACATCTTAAATATGCCAGAATTTTAGGCGCCGATATGGTAGGAACGGAAACGGGCCGCTTTGACCCTAAGCTTAAACATAACCCAGCCACATATACCGAAGCAGGCTATCAGCCTCTTCTTAAGTCAATGAGAGAAATAGTTGACGCCGCTGAAAAGCTGGGCGTTATCGTAGGCGTTGAAGGCGTTGCAACCCATACCCTTTACTGCCCCGAAATGATGTTAAGATTTTTAAGAGACATAGACTCTCCCAATGTTGAGGTTATTTTAGACCCTGTTAATCTTCTTGATGAAAAAAATTATAAAAATCAGGATAAGATTATAAACAGAGCCTTTGAGCTTTACGGTGACAAAATTTCCGTTATGCATATTAAAGACTTTAAGATTGAAGACGGCGAGCTTAAATTCGAACACGTAGGCGACGGCCTGTTTAACTACGAGCCGACCCTCAGAAATCTTAAGTTAAAGAAGCCCTATATAACAATGCTCCTTGAATGTTCTACGCCGGAAAGATATCATTCCGACAGTGAATATCTTCAGAAGCTTTACGACGAAATTACAGAGGAATAATTCCCAAATAATCCGGGATGCATAACAGGCGTCTTTAAGGCTTATATTTATTTGGGCAAAAAAATATTTTAAAAAATGTCTTAAAAAAGCGCTGATAAATATGTTCAGCGCTTCTTTTGAGTTTTAAAAATTCCACTGATATGTTTGCTGTTTTCAGCCTGCTAAAATTTTAACAGCACAGTATAAGAGGAAAATTCCCAATATCAAATTAATTTGTCTGTAATATTTTTTGAAAATATTCTGCATTTTGTCTCCGCAGAATGACCATGTTATGTTTGCAATAAACCCCAGCCCTGCAATGCCGATTCCGCTCAGCATAATTTTCGGAAAGGAAGCGACATAGGGAATAAGGTAGACAGACATAAGCGTAATAACGTATAAATATATTTTAACATTCAAAAGCTGCAGCGACAGGCCTGTTATGAAAGCAGGAGGCTTACTCTCTGTTTCGCTTAAAGGCTTACTTAAAATAGTATGCAGAGCAAGATAACCAACATATAAGCCGCCCACATATTTTAAAATTCCGAAAACAGAAGAAAGATATGTATTTACGGCATAAACGGCAATTATACATATATATATTGCACAAAAATGCCCGCAGCACAAGCCCTTTAAAAAGGGTATGCTTTTCTTTCTGCCGTAAACTATAGCAAGATTCAAAGACAAAACATTTGCCGGCCCCGGTGTAAAAGCGGTCGCAGCCATATAGCTGAGCATTGTCCAAAACATAGTAATTGTCATATTCAGCACCTCATTTCTTTTTATAACGTAAATATACCAAATTAGTGCAGGTTTTTCAAGTCATTTTTTAATTTATAGGCAGTTTATAAATTTTTCATTATTTTCCGAACTAAATAATATAATAATTACAGAAATAACCGGAAGTGGTTTTATGAAAATATTTATAGACCCGGGTCACGGCGGAACAAACCCCGGGGCAATAGGCATTGACGGTTTGAAGGAGGCAGAGATAAATTTGGATGTTTCTCTGCGTCTGGGTGAAATTTTGGCAGGCAGAGGCTATGACATTGAATATTCACACACAGGTGACGAAACCCTCAGCCTTGCAGAAAGAGCAAACCGGGCCAACGCATGGGGCGCAGACTATTTTATAAGCATACACTGCAACTCAAACTCCGACCCGTCTATAGGCGGCACAGAAACATTTTATTATAAAGCCGGAACAACGGCGGAGCGGTTCGCCGAAACAGTTAACAACGCACTTGTAGCCGAGATAAACCTAAGAGACATAGGGATATTTGCCAGAAATTTGGCTGTTCTCAGGCTGACACGAATGCCGGCGGTTTTAACGGAGCTGGCCTTTCTTACAAATCCGGCGGAAGCCGCCCTTCTTGAAACAGCCGAATTTCGTCAGAGCTGCGCCGTGGGGCTGGCCGACGGAATAACGGAGTTTACTTCTTAAAAAC
>JAJQCI010000080.1:0-1380 GCA_021202835.1 Clostridiales bacterium
CTATTTGTCTGTGCCTGTATAATCTTTACTCCGCATATATATCTCTGTCATTAAGCGGCGGAAACAAAACATTTTTCAAACAGTCGGCAAATTTTTCGCCGGCTGTCTATCCGTCTGAAAAAAAAGTTCCGTATAATGTATTTTTCAGGGCCTTATCTGACCGTTTCCGAAAATTATGAATTTCGTTGTCGTCAAGGCTTTTAAGCCCATAGGGCCTCTGGCATGGAGCTTTTGGGTTGAAATTCCTATTTCGGCACCGAAGCCGAATTCATTTCCGTCGGTAAAGCGTGTTGAAGCGTTTACATAAACGGCCGCAGAATCCACCTCGTTTGAAAACTTCATAGCGTTGTCATAGTCTTTTGTGATTATGGCTTCAGAGTGGCCTGTTGAATATTTTGCTATATGGGCTATGGCTTCGTCAACATCCTTTACAACCTTTACGGAGATTATCATATCCAAAAATTCTCTGCCGTAGTCTTCCTCTGTGGCAGGAATTATTTCACTGTCTCCGCAGATTTCTCTTGTCTTTTCACAGCCCCTTACTTCAACACCCTTCTCCTTAAGCGCCTTCACGGCCAAGGGCAGAAAGCCTGAAGCAGCTTTCTCGGAAACAAGAAGAGATTCGGCTGCGTTGCATACTCCGGGGCGCTGTGTTTTGGCGTTTATCAAAATATTAAGGGCCATATCAAAATCGGCGCTGTCGTCAACATATATGTGGCAGTTGCCTACGCCTGTTTCTATAACGGGAACTGTTGAATTCATAACAACCGAGTTTATAAGCCCGGCGCCCCCTCTGGGAATCAAAACGTCAACATAGCCGTTAAGGCGCATAAGCTCCGTTGCCGTCTTGCGGCTTGTGTCTTCAATAAGCTGAACAATATTCGGGTTTATGCCCATTTCACTTATTGCCTTTTTAAATATGTCAACTATTGCCTTGTTTGAATTTATGGCATCGGAACCGCCCTTTAAAATGACGGCGTTTCCTGCCTTTAAACAAAGCCCGAAGGCGTCGCTTGTCACATTGGGGCGTGCTTCGTAAATTATGCCTATAACTCCCATAGGCACTCTCTTTTCCCCAACAACAAGGCCGTTGGGCAGGGTTTTCATATTTATAACCTCACCAACAGGGTCGGGCAGCTTCGAAACCTGTATAAGCCCGTCAGCCATACCCTCTATTCTTGCCTCGTTAAGGGCAAGCCTGTCTACAAGAGGGCCGGGATTTCCGGCCTGCTTTGCCTTTTCAACATCAGTCTTGTTTGCTTCCAGAATTTCGGCCTTGTTTTCAAGAAGAGCCCCGGCGGTTTTTAACAAGATTTCGTTTTTTTCCGCCGTACCCATAGCCATAGTGAGCCTTGAAGCGGCTTTTGCATTCTTTCCGAT
>JAJQCI010000080.1:1390-2525 GCA_021202835.1 Clostridiales bacterium
GTAATTATGTCCATTTCTGCACCTCCGTCTTATTTTAGTTAACCTGTTATTACCTTATCCATCCTGATATCATATTCATCGGTGGGTATATTCTCGCATATCTGTTCGGCAAAGCATATGCCTATTTTACACATAAAGCCATATCGGCTTAAATATCTGTCATAATATCCTCCGCCGCAGCCCATTCGAAAGCTGTCCCGTGAAAAAGCCACACCGGGAACTATTATAATTGTTTTGTTTCCCGGCTCGGCTGTGTTTTCGGCCGCCGGCTTGGGCTCGTAAATACCGAAGGAATTTTTAACAAGCTCCGAAAGGGAGTTTATTTTTATGAAAACCATTTCGCCCTTGTTCTTTGTCATGTAAGGAAGAGCCACTGTTTTTCCATCATTTAAGGCGGTGTTTATAAAACCCTCCGTTTCCGTTTCCGAACGAAAGCTTAAATAACAGAAAACCTCTCTGCAGTCTTTATAAACCTCCTCCGCCAAAAGCTTTTCGGTTATTATAAGGCTTTTTTCGTGTCTTGTCTCAGGGGGAATTAAGTCTCTTTTTTTAATCATTTCCTTTCGGAATGTCTTTTTATCCATTTAAGCCGCCTCTTGAAAATAATGTGCCTACATCTTCACCTTCGGTTATCTTATAAATCACTGCCGGGTCGTCACCCTTGGCTATAACCATATCGCAGTTTGCTGCATTAACCTTCATAGCCGCCCTGACCTTTGTTATCATTCCTCCCGTACCGAAGTCGGATGAAGAGCCTCCGGCAAGGCCTATTATTTTTTCGTCCACCCTGTCAATAACGCTTATAAGCTTTGCGTTTTTGTCTTTGTTGGGGTCGCCTGTAAACATACCGTCTATATCGGAGAGGAGAATAAGAAGATCTCCTTCTATAAGCTCCGTAACATATGAAGCAAGAGTGTCATTGTCGGAAAACTCATTAAACTCCTCCGTTGCTACAGTGTCGTTTTCGTTTACAATGGGGATAACATTCATTTCCAGAAGTCTTTCAAGGGTATTTTTAACATTTACACGCTTGTGTTCATAATTAAATATATCCTTTGTAAGAAGAATCTGAGCAACCCTCTGGTTGAATTCATTAAAGCTTTTTTCATAATACTGCATAAGTATAGCCTGGCCT
>JAJQCI010000179.1 GCA_021202835.1 Clostridiales bacterium
GTATCGGCGTCGAGTAGCTCATAGGGAATGGCTGCCCCTCTAAGATAAGGGATAATATAAATTAATTTGTATTCGGGTATTCTGTCAATTAGATTTTTTGCTATTTCTTTGTTAGTCATGATTACAGACTTCCTTTCACGTTTATTTTATTCTGTCGGCTTATTGTTATCCCTCTCCATTGTTTCACTGATTGCCCTTTTAATAAAGCCGTTGACACTTTCCCCTTTACTGTCGGCATGTGCTTTTATTATATTCCTTTTACCTTTTTCAACTCTGACCTTAATTTCATCATAATTGTTTTTCATATATTTGCTTACAGCTTTTTGTTGTGCTTTTGATACTGCCATATTCATCACCTCTTGACAATTTGGTGTTTATGTGTTAATATAAAAACACAAGAGGGAATAAACAAGGCTTTTGTTGCCCCTCGCAAATTAAGAGTTAAAATAAATTAACCGCCTAAGTCGTCAGCTCGGGGCGGTTAATTTTTTATGATTAAAATTATTATAATAAGCAGCGTTAAGTAAACAATTGCTTCACTCATAATAACCTACCCCCTTTCATATATTCAAAAGTCACATACTTAAATCATAAGCAATCACCCTTTCATATACAAAACATAGGGGCAAACAAACCGCCTTGTTATATTCCATTGTGCAAGCTTCAAAAGATTTAATCTTTATCAGCTTGAAGTCATTATAGCATAAAATAATATCGGGTACAATATACAAATTAACCAAATATCGGGTACAATATTTGGTTATTCTGTATATTGACATATCGTACCCGATAGATTATAATTATATCATAAGGTTAAGGAAAACAGAAAACACAAAACAGGGAGGTAAACACAATGACAGCACTTGAAATACACAACGCAGTAAACCAAATGACACCGTGGGAAAGACACAACACAATAAGCAAAATGACAGCGAGGGAAAAGACATACTTAATAATAGATTTGCTTCACAGTATGAAAGATGTAACAAGCGACGTAATGATTTACGACGGTCACATAATAAGCCTTAAAGTAGAGCAGCTTTAAAAACAGTCGAAACAGCCGCCGAGGCTGTCCAACAGGGCTAACCGCCTGTTGCTGATGATGACAGGTTAATAAAAAATAATAAATTATATACGGAGGTAAAGCACTATGAACGAAACCTTTAACACAGACATCAAGGAACTTAAAGAAATCAAGAATATGATTAAGGAACTGGAAGCCGAGGCAACCGCCATTGAAGATAGGGTTAAAACGGCAATGCGTGAGAGCGGAAAGCAGGAAGTTTTCACAGAATGGTTTAAGGTTACTTACAAGCCTGTTACAAGTACAAGGCTTGACACAAAGACCTTTAAGGCTGAACACGCAGACCTTTACACAGCTTACAGCAAAACAAGCACATACAACCGCTTAACAGTGGCATAAGAAAAGCCCTTGTAAAAGCCGACCAAAGCAAGAATACAAGGGCATACAAACCGAAGTTGGGTTTGTGGGGTAAATACATTGTAACACACAACCCCGAAACAGGTCAACAGAAAATTTAAACTATCGGGAGAGGTTAGGACCCGGCGTTCAGCCTCTCCCAAATACAGAAAGGACAATGTAAAAATGATAATACCCGATAACTTATTAAAAGCGACGCTTGCGGAGACATTTTCATATTTTCTGAATTATGCGCCCGATAAAAAATCAAGGGACTACCCCGAAGCTTCCGAAAGCTGGGACTGTATAACAAATATGCTTGAAAGTGACGATTTTAAGGGCGTAGCCCCGGAGATAAAAGAAAAGCTTCAGAGCCTTGCAAATAATTCTACATACGAATATCAAAAACAAGGTTTTATACAAGGGTTTATGTATGCCGTAGAAATGCTTGAAAACAGCAAGGTATTTATCAAACCCGAACCGCTGCAGGCGTGACAGAGATTAATACAATTTGAGAGGAGTTGTTTTATTTGTTTAAATACGGTATGGACGATTTTCAGGACGGAAACAAAGAACTTATAGCAGAGTTTTTAAATATCTTTCAGGGCGGAAATAAATCCCCGGTATACCCGGAGAATATCAAATACCCCTTTATAAATAGCCTTTGGGTAAGTGTGAGAGAGGGGAAAAGGTTTTTACTTACATCGGGAAGATACGACGCAACAAAGCAGTTTGACGAATGTATGAAACAGCTGGGCGTGTCCGAAAATGCAAGAGTAAATATCAAGGACGACAGAAACGCCGCCGCCGTTGATATATTTAACGATTATGCTTATATGTGCGTATACGAGGGATTTTTAAACGGTTACTTGACTTGTTTAAATATAATCAACGGTAAAATGGTATAGGGCAAAAATACGGCATTATATCGGTGGTTTGTATGCTGATATTATTAAAGACCGCAGTCAAGCAACTTTTAAAGTCAAAGCATTAAACAGTGAGGGAACAGAGAGAAAACACAAAATAAGGGGTAGCGAAATGTTACCCCCACACTTAAGAAAAAATTATATATTTGTTTCGTCTTATTGCGTATTATGCTATAAAT
>JAJQCI010000142.1 GCA_021202835.1 Clostridiales bacterium
GTTATAAACTGGGGATAGACCGAAAACAAATCTATCATATTTTTAAACGTCATATATACGCTGTGCTTTCCTTCTGTGGTATATATATCTACGTTGTGGTTTCTGGCTTCGGCATATATAATCTTATTAACGGGAATATCAACATCCCGCCTGTTAAGCTTAATTGTTATAACCTTTTCATTGGCTGACTTAAGCTTTAAAAGCCTGTCGATAATCTTTCCCAGCCTTTCAGGGTTAATTGGCTTTAAAATATAGTCGAAGGCCTGAACCTCATAGCCTTCTAAGGCATATTCTTTTTCGGCTGAAATAAACACAATAGGTATTTCGCTGTCGGCTTTTCTTATTTTTCTGGCCAAGTCCATACCGGAAACACCCGGCATCATAATATCCGTAAACACAGCCGAAAATTTTTCATAAGCGTTTTTGAAAAACTCTTCTGCCGATAAAAAGACAGTCACGTTTAAGGAAACGCCCCTTTCACCGCCGTATTTACAAATAAGCTCACTTATTTTTTCCCGTCCGTTTGTATATCGTCGATAACAGCAATATTCATACATATCGCCTCCGATTATGATTATAACATAATTTCTTTACAAAAACCACCCCTCAGAGCCAACCGTTCACGCCGATTAATGACCGTTTACGCCGATTTAATTTAAATCACCTCATTTTCACCCAAAAAAAAGAAACCGGCCCTAAAACCGGTTTTTCTCTTTTTCGTTATAGAAGTTTTGTCAATTATCCTCTCCGTCATTGTCATATTCGGGAATATCTGTGTTGTTTCTGTTATACAGTTCTGAAAACAGTCTTAAGCCGTTTGCATATCCGTCGCTTAAGCTGTTTTCTTCTATACGGAATTCCCAGTTTCCGCCGGCAACCCCCGGAACATTCATTCTCGCTTTTTCATCAAGACACAAAACGTCCTGAAGGGGGATAACAACCGTGTCGACTATGGAACAATATGCCATTCTTATAAAATCCCAGGCGATGTCGGTTCCGTCTACCTTGAGATATTCCTTCACGTAGTTCTTTTCGGTTTCGGAAGCATCCTTGTTCCACCAGCCTATTGTGGTATTGTTGTCATGAGTTCCTGTATAAACAACCCAGTTTGTGTTTTTGTTATTATGGGGGAGATAATCGTTTGCGGCGCCGCTGAAGGCAAACTGCAAAATCTTCATTCCGGCAAGCCCCAGCTCGTCTCTCAGAATGTGAACCTCCGGATTTAAATCACCGAGGTCCTCGGCTATTATGGGAAGCCCTCCCAGATTTTTCTCCATTACGTTGAAGAAATCACGCCCGGGACCCTTCTTCCACTCACCCTTGACAGCTGTTTCCGCCGGATATGGAATTTCCCAATAGCTTTCAAAGGCCCTGAAATGGTCAATTCTAACTATATCCACATATTTTAATGTCTGTTTTATGCGCTTTGTCCACCAGTCATAGCCTGTGGCCTTGTGATAGTCCCACCTGTAAAGGGGATTTCCCCAAAGCTGGCCTGTTGATGAAAAATAATCGGGAGGAACCCCTGCAACCTTGGTGGGGAAGCCTTTTTCGTCATAATGGAAAAGCTCTCTGTGAAGCCATGCATCAGAGCTGTCTGAAGAAACGAATATAGGCATATCACCTATTATTTTTATGCCGTTTTTGTTTGCATATTTTTTAAGGGCAGACCACTGCTTATAAAATTCATATTGTAAAAAGCAGTTATATTCTATTTCCTCAGCCAGCTCTTCCTCAAGCTGAGCCCTTGTTTCGGGAGTAAGGTTTAAATATTTTTCTGGAAACGATGTAAAGGCGGCGCCGTAGAACATATTTATAATTTCGGTATCCTTCAAAATATTTTTTGCCCTTTCAACAAAGGTTATAAAATCGGTAAGAACGCTTTCCGTTTTTCTCCTAATCATAATATTGTTTTTAAGGGCAATATAAAGGGCATAGTCTTTAAGCCAAAATTCGTTTTCTTTGCAGTATTCCTTAAAAGGAGCCTGATCTCCGTACATTTTAAACATCTCAAAGGCTCTCTTAAAAAGCTTTCCCTTATATTCAGAAACTCTGTCATATTCAACTCTGTTTTTGTCAAAATAGGGTATGTTTCTTAAATCTTCATTGCCCAAAAGTCCGTCGTTAGCCAGCTTTTCGGGAGAAATCAGCATAGGGCTGCAGGCAAAAGCGGAGTATGCCGAATAGGGAGAATTTCCGTAGCCTGTATGTCCCAAAGGCAAAATCTGCCAAAGTGTCTGCTTGCCTTTTTTCAAAAAATCAATAAATCTGTATGCCCCCTCGCCTAAGTCACCGATTCCGAAGGGTGAATACAGAGAAGACGGGTGAACCAAAATGCCGCTTCGTCTTTCACTCATAATTAAATACCTCCTGTTTTTATGTAAAATCCTGCGTTCTGTGTGAACACAGCCTGCCGTATAAAAGCCTGCCGCATATACTTTACTTTTTCGCAGCTGCTTTTATGGTAAAATCGAACAAAGCCTATAGTATAATGATAACACAAATTT
>JAJQCI010000108.1:0-4581 GCA_021202835.1 Clostridiales bacterium
CCCCCGAATTACACCGCCGGGCGGCATCAACATATTTTTTTCAATATTATATTTGTCGATTTTATAAATATATATGTCGCCGCTGTCAATTCCTTTGTTTTTAACATATACGTCCACCCAAAAGCCCTCGTTTTCAGTGTTTACACTTTTTGACTCATATGGGCGCAGAGCTCTCAGCTTAGCCCCTAACGTAAGCAAAGCGTAATTTTTATCAAAATCAAACTCTGATAAATCCACCTCAGACAAATCTATGCCAAGCTCGTTATCCTTCAAGTCAGCTTTCGATTTGATTAAAAGCCATGTCGGATAATAAAGGGAATAATCTTCATCACCAACCCCCAAACCCGACAGATAGACCTCGGCATCATAAAAATCTTTTCCCACATAATCGAAGTCAAGAAATGCCTTACTTTGGTAAAAATATATTTTACCTGTCAAAAACACTGCCGCAGAGACAAGCAGAACAACAAAACACATCTTATGTAACTTTTTCAAATCAGCCGCCTCCTGACTTTTCGCCCCAAACTGTATTAACAGTTATAATACACTTATAATATCATATTTTCTCACTACTGTCAATATAAAGTTTCTGTTTTCCAATTACTTTTGCTGAACTGCTATGGAAAATTAACAATTTGCTTGACTTTTGAATTGTAATAAGATATAATATTAATTGAAAATAATTATTATTTGCAATATTATTTCAGGCAGGTGAATTATATGAAAGAGTCTAGAAACACTATTCAAAAGCAGCTGGTTTTGGACGCCGTAAGGCGGCTTAAGTCACACCCCACAGCCAATGAGGTTTATGCCGAGGTTATTAAAACAGCCCCCCATATCAGCCGTTCAACAGTTTACAGAAATTTAAGCAATCTTTCCGAAACGGGAGAAATTTTACACATTTTGCTCCCCGATTCCGCCGATTGTTATGACCACAGAACGGACAGCCATTATCACGCCCATTGCCGAGGCTGCGGCAAGGTTTATGACATTGAGCTGCCCGAAATAAACAAAATTTTAAATAATGTAACCACAAGTGACGGCTTTTGCTGCGAAGCCCACAGCCTTGTTTTTATAGGCCTGTGTCACGGCTGCGCCTGCAGTAATGATTCATAAGGGCAATTTTTAATATTCCGCAGAAGGGCACGGCAAAAATCATACCCCAAATACCTAAGAGCTTTCCTCCCACTGTCAAGGCGATTATAACGGCCGGGGGCGAAAGCTCTACTTTTTCGCCTACTATTTTGGGCGCTATAAAAACAGAGTCTATCTGCTGAAGTATAACCATAATCACTGCGGCATACACTGCTTTTAAGGGCTCTCCGGAAAGAAGAGCGGAAAGCACGGCCAGGCAGAAGCCTGTTATGGCCCCGAAATAAGGAATTATATTTGAAAAGCCTGAAATCAAACCTATTAAAACAGCAAATTTTATTCTGAACATAATCAAAAAAGATGATATTAAAAGGCTCATTATAAAAGCGTCGGTTAACTGGCCCCTTATATAGCCTGAAAAAACACTGTGACAGTCAAAAATTATTTCAGCTGCCGAAGAATATATTTTTTTTGGAAGAAGAAATTTAAAGCTTCGCTTTGTAAGCCCTAAATATTTTTCTTTGTCTATAAGAAAATAAAAGGCAATAACAAAGCCCAGGGCGATATTTAAAACAATACCGCCGAAGCCGGCGGCTCCCTTTATGAAAGAATTTCCCAGATTGTCAAAAAAATTCAAAATATCCGACCAAAGTGTGTTTACATACCCTGCCGCCGAGGTGTATAAATCGTGCCTTTTGAGAAATTCTATAACATTAGAGTGCATTGTGTCGAGCTGAGCAGCGGTTTCGTTTAAGAACGTATCAGCCGAAAAATTGTCACCTATAAATTTTCCAGCAAAAAATATGAGAACTGCCCCTGCCAGCAAAATTATACCGTAGGCCGCCGCCGTCCCCTGTATTCTTCTTTTCGGGGCTTTTCCGCAGCTTTTATTATAAAAATTTTGGCAAAATTCACAAAGAGGGTCTAAAATATAAGCAATGACAAAGGCTGTAAGCGGCAGAGAAAAGAGTGAAAAAGCCCTGCCGACAAAATCGGCAAGGCTCTTAAATATTATGTCTATATTTGCCAGTGTAAGAACCGCAGCATCTATTATATTTTTCAAAATATAAAACGAAACAAGTGTAAACAGGGTATAAACCGAAGCCTTAAAATACCTTCCGTCGGGTGTAAATTTCATAAAATACGCCTGCCTTTTTATTATATTCCCATATTATACTTTATTTGAGCATAAGCTATCATAACAAGCCCGATTAGGGCGAAAACAGACACTATAACCCATCCGGCATTCTGCCTGAAGAAAAAGCCTGTAATACCTCCCAAAACCGCACCGATGCCTATAATGAAAATTGCTCTTCCGACAAATTCAGCATATGTTTTTTTGTCGGCCTCACTCACTCTTTTATAAAGAAAAGAGTGAATAAGCGACAATTTTTGAAATTTCCACACAGCGAAGCCTACGGCACTGACCGCAGCGCCAAACACCAAAAAATAAACAAATTCCCAAATATCCATAATTTTTTTAGTATTTTATCCTTCCGCCAGTGTTTTTAAAATTTCGGTTAAAAGCTTATAGGTTCTCTCCGTTGAAGAAATACTCAGTCTTTCATCGGGGCTGTGAATATCCATAATGTCAGGGCCCATTGAAATCATATCCAAATCGGGACATTTCCCTCCTAAAAGGCCGCATTCCAAGCCGGCATGTATAATGTCAACAACAGCCTTTTTGCCGTAAAGCTTTTCATAGGTTTCGGCGATAAGCGGCCTTATAACAGACTCATCCTTGAATTCCCAGGCAGGATAATCCCCCTTAAACTCCGCTTCTCCCCCGGCCAGCCTTGCCGCAGAATCTATAACCGACTTAACGAATTCTTTTCTTGTTTCAACGGCGCTTCTCAGGGCGCAGACGATAATAACCTTATCCCCTTCCGTTCTTACTGAACCTATATTGTTTGACGTTTCGGGAAGGCCGGGAATACTGCCGCTCATATTTATAATACCACAGGGTATCAAAAGAAGGGCGTCTATAACTCTGTCAAGGCTTTCACCGGCAAAAACAGCCTCAGGCATGGGGGAAGCTTCCAAAACAACCTTAACCCCCGAATCGGTGGCCGAATATTCTGCCGAAAGCTCATTGTTAAGAGTGTAAACGGCCTTTTCCAAGGCAATTTTGTCGGAAGCCGTAATAACGGCCCGGGCGTCTCTGGGTATGGCGTTGTCCTTTGAGCCGCCGAAAACCTCAGCCGCTTCTATGGGAGTTCTCGATTTAATATGCTTTAAGGCTCTGGCCAAAAGCTTGTTGGCGTTAGCCCTTTCCTTGTTTATATCAACTCCCGAATGGCCGCCCTTTAAGCCTGTTACGCTGAGTTTAAACGAAAGTCCGCCCTCCGGGGCTTTGAAATTTACGGGAAGGCTGACAGCCGCCCTTGCACCGCCGGCACAGCCTGCCGTAAAGACTCCCTCAACCTCAGAGTCGATATTTAAAAGAATTCTGCCTCTTAAAAGATCGGTATCAAAGGCCCTTGCGCCGAACATTCCCACTTCCTCGTCGGTCGTTATAAGAACCTCAATTGGAGGATGAACCAAATTGTCAGAATCCAAAACCGCCATAGCCATAGCCACGGCAATTCCGTCATCGGCACCCAAGGTGGTTTCGTCGGCTCTTATAAAATCCCCCTCGAAAATCAAATCTATGGGGTCCTTTAAGAAATCGTGAACCTTGCCGGCTTTTTTTTCGCAGACCATATCCATATGTCCCTGAATAATAACCGGGCTTTTGCCCTCACAGCCGGGGGAAGCCGGCTTTCTTATGAGAACATTCATTGCTTCGTCTTGTATAACCTCTAAGTCCCTATCCTTGGCAAAGCTTACCAAAAAATCGGAGACTCCCTTTTCATTTCCCGAACCTCTGGGGATTTTATTTATCTCCCCGAAAAATTCAATTGCTTTTTTACAGTAAAGACCGTTTAAATCCATATGTTCCGCCCTTTCGAATTTATATATTTATTCTTTGCTGTTTAAATATTTTTATACAGCTCCGCTATAATTTCCGCTGATTTATCTATGCCAAAGGTTGTCGTATTAAGAACTATGTCGTAGTTTTCGGCCTTCCCCCACATATTGTCTGTAAAGTGGTTATAGTGGTTTGCCCTTGCTTTGTCCATTCTCTTTATTTTCTGAACAGAAGCCTCCGTGTCAAGCTTATAGACATTTTTGATTCTCTTAACTCTTTCTTCATATTCGCCGCAGAGGAATATGTTGAAAAGCTTAAATTTATCCTTTAAAATATAATCGGCGCAGCGACCCACGATAACACAGGGGCCGTCCTCGGCCAGCGACTCAATAATTTCCTTTTCTGCCAGATAAAGCCTTTCCGTTAAGGGCAGGCCCTTGCCGCCGTTTGAATAATACTGGCCTACGGCGATGCTGTAGAGAAAGCTGTTTGTTATTTTCTGCTCGTTGTCCTTTACGAAATCAGCGTGAAAACCGCTTTTTTCGGCGGTAAGGTCTATGAGCTCCTTGTCATAAAAG
>JAJQCI010000108.1:4591-16098 GCA_021202835.1 Clostridiales bacterium
AAGGGAATGTTAAGCCTTTTTGAAACCTGCTCGGCTATAATTCTGCCTCCGCTTCCGTATTGCCTGCTTATTGTAATTATTGCGTCTTTCATAATAAGACCTCCTTCAATGTTATGTTTTAAGAAAACGCCGGCTTATAACTCAGCGTTTTTCGAGTAAATCTTTGTTATATAATGTGAACTTTCCTGAGCGGTTGTTATAATGACCGCCTGCCACAATCAAACCTTCCTTTTCTTCAAGCTCTCTTATAACGGGGCTGTTTTCAATTATTTTGAGGCTGTTTTCAACATTAAGCTTTTCACAAAGCACAGGATCCTTTTCGTCACCTATTGCCTTTTTTATTTCATCGGTGATATGCTTAATACTGCCGCCGGCGCCGCCATTCATAGCCGACTCAACCGCACCGCAGACAGTATGCCCCACAACCAAAACAAGCCTAACGCCCAAATGCTCCGCCGCATACTCAATACTGCCAAGCTCATAGTCGCCTATAACGTTTCCGGCCGTTCTTATAGTGAAAATCTCCCCGATTCCCACCATAAACATAAGCTCGGGAACAACTCTGCTGTCAGAACAGCTTATAACTATAGCATAGGGCTTCTGGCCGCCGGTGTGGGTCAGATGCCTTATTTCTTCTGAAATATTTCCTCTGCCGCTTTTAGCGAGGCGATATTCTTCGTTTCCCTCCACAAGCCGTCTTAATGCCGCTTCGGCGTCGTTTATATCTATTTTGTGGTACATAAAAAGCCCCCTTTTTAAACATATTAAACCGTTCGATAGCCGTTAATAAAATTATAACACAGGTGCCACTTTTTTTCAACAGTTAAATGTAAGACCTGCACATAAAAACAGCCGGGTTTTGTGCAGTATACACACAAGCCGGCTGTTTGGATTTTTTTATTCAGCGGAAGGATTGTTTTCGCTCCATTCGGCATAAAGAGTCATTGATGATGTAACCGTGTCGTTATTCATATCCCATGGTATGGTAAGATTTTCGTCAAGATACCAGCCTGCAAAGGTATAGCCTTCTCTTGTGGGAGGGTCAAACTCCTCTATTAAGTCGCCGTACATAAGCTTTTGGGGCGCCGCCGCCGTTCCCCCCGTTGAATCGAAGGTTACGGTAAAGCCTCTGTTTGAAACCGCCATAACAAGAACTATTATTAAAAGGGCGCAGAGGCCTATTATTATTTTGTTAAGAGCCGAAACGGAAATTTTAATATGCTTATAAAGCCCCCTCAGCTCCTTCGTTTTATTGTTTTCGTCCATAATAATTATTTACGTACCAAATATTTACGCATATCTATAGCACAGGCAATAAGAATTATAAGACCCTTTATTATGTAAAGCATATTTGCGTCAACAGAAAGGAAGTTAAGACCGGCAAATATGATTTGGAGAAGAAGAACGCCTATAACGATACCGCTTATGCGTCCGATACCGCCGACGAAAGATACGCCGCCGATAACGCAGGCTGCAATAGCGTCACACTCATAGTTAAGACCGGTGTTGGCGTTTGCCGAGGCAATTCTTGCGCCGTCAAAGAAACCTGTTATGGCATACATTATACCTGCAAGCATAAATACCATAATAATTGTCTTTGAAACATTTACGCCTGAAACATTTGCCGCTTCTTCATTTGAGCCTACGGCGAACATATTCTTGCCGAAGGTTGTTTTATTCCAAACAATCCACATAAAGATTGTAAGAATTATTGCATAAAGAACATATCTGGGAATAGCTACGCCCCCTACGGTGAAGAGGGTTTTTGTTACGAAATCACGGTAGCTCTGTGTAAGGCCGCTTAATGTCTGGCCGTTGTTTGTGCCGTGCATAAGATACATAAGAATTATACCGTAGGTTATAAGCTGGGTTGACAGTGTAACTATAAAGGGGTGAAGCTTAAATTCAGCCACACTGAAGCCGTTGACAAAACCGATTGCTGCGCCTACAACCATAACCAGAAGAAGAACCGCAATAATCGGAGGAGCACTTGTCATATTGGGAAAAACCTTAAACACGGTTGTCAAAAGAGAAGCCGATATACAGGCGGAAAGACCTACAACACGGCCTGCCGAAATATCGGTGCCGGTAAGGACGATACAGCCGCCGATTCCCAAAGCTATAGGCAGCTTAGCCGCTGTAAGTGAAATTACGTTTACTATAGATGAAAGACCTAAGAACGCCGGTCTTTGGATCGCTATATAAATTATCGCCAGCAAAATAATTATATACATGGCGTTATTTAAGAGCAGATCTGCTATTTTTCTTTCTTTGTCTTTAGTTGAAAGCGATTTGAAGCTTTCAGCCTTTGCTTTTTCAGGTTGATTAGACAATTTAATTCGCCTCCTTATGCATATTTTGCCGCTAACGTCATTATTTCTTCCTGAGTTGTGGTTTTGGCGTCTACCTCACCGGCCAGCCTGCCTCCCGACATAACCAAAATTCTGTCGCATACACCAAGCAGCTCGGGCATCTCCGAAGAAACCATAATAACGCTCTTACCCTCTTTGGCAAGGTTTAAAATAAGCTGATAAATTTCATATTTTGCGCCTACGTCAATACCTCTTGTGGGCTCATCCAAAAGAAGAATTTCAGGTTCGGTTAAAAGCCAGCGTGCCAAAATAACCTTCTGCTGATTGCCTCCCGAAAGAGAACGAATCTGTGTTTTCTGGCTTGGTGTTTTTGTTCTCATAGCGTCAATGCCCCATTTTGTGGCGTCGGTCAGCTTCTTTTCACTTAAGAAGGGGCCGTTTTTATAACGAGGCAGGCTTGAAATCGTGGTGTTGGCCTGAATATCTCTTATGGCAAAAATACCCGTTGCACGGCGCTCCTCAGTAAGCATTGCAAATTTGTTGGCAAGTGACTCCTTAGCGCTGCGGTTTTTAATTCTGTTGCCGTGGAGATAAATTTCCCCCTCTTTTCGGGTCGCTATGCCGAAAATATTTTCCAAAAGCTCTGTTCTGCCTGAACCGTCAAGGCCGGCAACTCCCAAAACCTCGCCTTTTTTAGCCGAGAAGGAAACATCTCTGAGCTTAGAATACATAGCGGTCAGGTTTTTGACCTCAAGAATAGGCTCCCCTACTACGTTGTCCTTTTCGGGATAACGGTTTGTAAGCTCACGGCCAACCATAAGGCGGATAATTTCGTTCATAGTGAGCTCGCTTGCCGGTCTGGTAGCTATCCACTTTCCGTCACGCATTATTGTTACCTCGTCGGATATGCGGAGAATTTCCTCCATTTTATGAGAAATATAAATTATTCCGCAGCCCCTGTCACGAAGCATATTTATAATTTTGAAAAGGTGTTCAACCTCTTCCTCTGTCAGTGAAGATGTGGGCTCGTCAAAAACGATAACCTTAGAATTAAACGAAACAGCCTTGGCGATTTCCACCATCTGACGCTGAGAAACGGGCATTGTGCTCATAATTCTTTTAGGGTCAACGTCTATTTCCAAATCGTCAAAAACCTTTTTTGTTGCGTCATACATCTTGCTTTCTGAAGTAAGAGGAATATATTTTGAAATTTTGGGGAAACGGCCCAGCCACATATTGTCCATAACGTTTCTTTTAAGGGCCTGGTTAAGCTCCTGATGAACCATGGCAACACCGTTTTCAAGGGCTTCCTTGGATGTTTTAAAGTCAACCTCATTGCCTTCAAGATAAATGTGGCCCTCGTCTTTGGCGTAAACACCGAAAAGGCACTTCATAAGGGTAGACTTACCGGCGCCGTTTTCACCCATAAGAGCGTGAACAGTGCCTGCCTTTACCGTTAAAGAGACATCGTCCAGCGCCTTAACGCCGGGAAAGGACTTGCTTATGCCTTCCATACGCAGAAGGACGTCAGAATTTTCCATTTGTTCTCGCCTCCTTTATTTATAAAAATGGCCTGCGGCAGGACCCCGGGGTGCCGCCGCAGACCGAAAGTTTCATTATAAAATATTGAGTCTATAATTAACAGTCAATAAATTACTCTTCGCCTGTGTATGTTCCGTAAGGAATATTTACACGCCATGTGCCAACAACATTCGCTTCGTCGATACCGTCGAATGTTTCAGCGCCTGTCATATAATTTTCTGAAATAACTTCGATAGCCTCAGCCATACCGTCAGCGTCCTGCTTGATTGTACCTGTCATTGTGCCGGCCTGAATAGCTGCCTTAGCTGCGTCTGTAGCGTCAACGCCGAATACGGGGATAACTGTTCCCTCGCCGCCCTCTGCGTTGTAGCCTGCATTCTGAAGAGCTGTAATAGCGCCGATAGCCATTTCGTCATTGTTAGCAATAACAAGCTCTACCATGTTGCCGTTAGCTTCGCTGTACTGTGAAAGTATAGTCTGCATATAGTCGTTTGCAGCAGCTGATGACCAAAGGCCGCCCTGGTCAACAAGATAAAGGTTCGTGTTGCTTGCGTCATAGAAGCTTAATTCGGGATATCCTGCTTCTGTAAGAACAGCGTTGGCGTCTTCAACACCGAACTGTGTTCTTGCGATAGCCTCTGCGTTGCCTTCCTGACCCTTGAACATAACGTAGGAGATTGTTCCGTCGCCGTTAAGGTCAACTGCGTCATAGTTTTCAACAAGATATTCGCCTATAAGCTGACCCTGCATATGGCCTGCAAGCTCATAGTCTGTACCAACGAAAACGCCGTTTCCGTCATAGCTTGTTATAACCTCTTCGCTAACCGAACGGTTGAAGAAGATAACGGGGATGTTTTGAGCGCTTGCAAGATCGATAATGTTCTGAGCTGCGTCGTCAGAGCCGCTGTCTACAAGGTTAACAACGAGAACGGAAGCTCCCTGGGCAATAGCTGTTGAAACCTGCTCTGTCTGGGTTGTCTGGCTTGCGTTGCTGTCATAGTCCTGATAGGAGATGCCTGCTGCGTCGAAAGCTGCGTCAAGAGCTGTTCTAACACTTGAAATGTATGTATCGCTGTAGGTGTAATAGAAAACGGAAACTGTTCCGTCGATGGCTGCGCTCTCGTCTGAGCTTTCTTCAGCCGCTGTGTCTGCCTCTTCAACAGTAGCCTCACTGCTTGAAGAACCGCCGCAGGCTGCCATACTGAGCGCCAAAACTGCTGCAAGAGAAATGCTTAATAATTTTTTCATTATGAGTTTCCTCCTTAATATATATGTAAAAATTTGATAAAATGAAGAGCCCCTGTTTTGCCGCCCTGCTCTGCCCGGGAAGAAAAGGACAGGCAAATATACAAAAGCTGCACTCTTCTCATAAAATTAAATATACCACAAAACCCACAAAATGTCAACGGCATAAGAACAATTTTTTGTGCATTTAGGGCCCGGTCGCCAAAAAAAATTAAAACCCGTTGTAACTTTCCACAGCCAAAGCTCCCTCCGCCAGCGGCAGCGCCTCAGTCCTTTTCTTCCATAAACTCGCCGAAGGAAGAATATCTTTTATACCTTTCGGGGTGCAGTCTCATTTCATCTCTCTCTTTTATTGCTTCAAGGGTTTCCGGATTTGGCTCCTCTCTCTGAATTTCAGAAATTTTTTTTACCGCCTGAACCTGTCAACACCTCTGCCATTTTAATCACCTCAAATTATCATATTGTACATATATCGCCTGTTTGCTTTGTAATCTTTAAATCCTTACAAAAATCCCCTGCCGTGTGTGACAGGGGAAATTTCGGTTTTTGAAATTTTTAAGGCTTCGCCTAGCTCTCTTAAGCGTTTCTCATTCTTCTTTTAACAATAAGGAGAACGCCTGCGCCTATAACGAGGATTCCGCCCAGTGTATAGAAAATCTTCGTGCCCATACCGCCGGTTGAGGGAAGTACAGCGCCTGCGTTATTTTCAACATTTGCGCTAACTATACCGCCGGTTAAAGTGGTGCTGCTCACTGGAGAGCCGTTGTTAACTGTAATCGATAAAGCTGTCAGCTCGTCGGCCGGTGTTCCGGCATAGCTCTGTTCCTGAGAGAATGTTGAAGAAATTACAAGTGTAACAGGATCTGCAAGAAGGTTATATCCGTCGGGAGCCTTCGTCTCTTCGAGTTTATATGTTCCGTCGTCAAGACCGATCACCTTAACCAGACCGTTGGCATCGGATGTTAATGTTGTTGCCTCAGTTCTTTCTGTAGACCAGCCTGTTACCTTATATGTAGGCGTAGGTGTAGAAGTTGTATCAATCTGAGCATAGTAGGTTGTACCGCTGACTGTCTTATAAAGTATGAACTCTGCTCCGGAGAGTTTTGTATCTGTATTTGCGCCGTCAACCTTTGTTACGTCAAGCTCATATGTAAATACAATAACCTTATCTTCTTTTGTTGTACCTGTGCCGCTTCCGTTGGGGTTGTTCGAATATTCAAGATAAACCTCGTTCTCGTTGCCGGGAAGACCGATTTCAGCATTTGAATTTAACGTTGATGAATAGTATACGAAAATCTTGCTGTCTTTGTCGACTGTAATGGTGTTTCCACTGGTATCTGTCAATGATTTAACATTTGTAAATATAACTTCAAATGTACAGTTGTCGCTACTGCTTGTATCTGTACTCACCGTATAGCCTGAAGTGCTAACCTGTGTTTTTGTGCCGCTGTTATCAACATAAACCTCAACGCTTGAGGAGTCAAAAGTAAGGCCTGCTGACTGTGTATCGTGGAATGTATATGAATATGTATCATAGTCAGCTAAAGTGCTGGGCATAGTACCTATAAGCTCGAATTTAACGGCATCGCCGATGTCATAATCAGCTGCGTCATTATAGCCTGTGCCGTAATAACTTACACTTGAAGTATAATCCTCTTCATAAACCTTCTTTTCTACTGTGGGGACTGATGACTTAGGTGTTGCTAATGCAGTACCTACTACCAAAAGTATAAATCTTGTGTAAGCTTCACCTGTTGCTGAACTTAAAGAACCGTCTGAGTCCTTTACAAAATAGTAACCGGGGCTGCTGAGAGAAATTGTATAATTGGAATCAGTTGAATTATATGAACCGCTTGTTGCCGTTGCAGTATCCGCTAAATATTTGTTTACAACCTCGGCAAAAGCCTGTGCAAGCTCACTGTCAGCACTGTTATATGTTGAACTTCCCAAAACTGCCGCAATTTCTGCCGCAGTTGTACAATCTTTAAAAGGCTGAGAACTATCCGCTAATGTTATAGCCTGTACAGCTGCAAGTAACTTCACTCCTTCTACTTCTGTATCAGTTTTAACGCCGGTGCCCCATGTAATATTTGACAAGGTGCTTCCGGATAAGTCGCCGGCGAAAATCTGATAGGCTTCATATGTGTGGCCGGATGCTGCGTCAGTTATGGTTATTGAATATGTATCGTCGGCGTAGGCCGTTAAGGTTGAAAAACTCATGCTTAAGACCATTGTTAATGCGAGGAGGAGGCTTAAGAGTTTTGTTATTTTCTTCATTTTATTCTGTCCTTTCTTTGTGGATTTGCTGTGGAGGTTGATAGATGTCGGGGCCGGGCCCTTGACAATTGTGTTTACCCCCCCCCACATTAAATTATAAATTTGGTTTTGTCGTGTCTAATATTTGGTTTTGGCCCTGCAGCAGACTGAAAAAAAGGCTTTTTTACAGCATACTCAAACCACAGCCGGACAGTTTACGGTTTTACCGCCGAAAATTCCTGCCGAAACAGCGCCCCAAAGGGCCGCCGGGGCAAAAAAGTTCAAAACGGGGTCGCCGTTGGGATTCAAAAATAAATACCTTTGGACAGCCGCCCAACAAAAGCTGAGCGGTTTTTCAAAAGCCCCCGCTCCCCAAAAGCGAGGAACTTTATTTTCAAAAAAGCAGTCTCATTTAAGAGCTCAAGCGTTTCTCATTCTTCTTTTAACAATAAGAAGAACGCCTGCCCCTATAACAAGGATTCCGCCCAAAGTATAAAATATTTTCGTACCCATACCGCCGGTTGAAGGCAGTACAGCACCTGACTGGTTCTCTACATCTGCGCTTACAATACCCGTGCTTGCGCTGCCGGAACCGTCTGTTCCGTTTACTGTAACGCTCAAGGCTGTCAAAGCACTGTCTGTATCTCCGGCAATATATGTCTGCTGAGCTGTGCCGTGTTCTGAAGAAATTACAAGCGTAACAGGAGATGTAAGCTTGTTATATCCGTCGGGAGCTTCTGTCTCTTCGAGATAATATGTTCCGTCGTTAAGACCGATTACTGTAAATTTACCGGTTGTTCCATCTGATTCTAATGTCGTTGCCTGTGTGCTGTCTGTAGTCCAGCCGGTTACCTTATTACTGCTGTCAAGGATTGCATAGTGGTTGGAGCCATCACTATAGTAAAGTACAAACTTTGCTTCTCCGAGAGGATCGCCGTTTTCGTCTGTCTTTGTTACGTCAAGCTCATATGTGAAAACTACAACTGTGTCTTTTTCCGTTTTGCCTGTTTCGCTTGAATACGGATTGTTTGAATATTCAAGATAAACATCGTTCTCATAACCTGTACGGGCTACGGCGCTGGAGTTTAATTCTGCCGTATATTTTACGACTACTTTGCTGGCGGATGTTACTGTTATGGGATTATCAGTTAACGTACCACCTGAAACATAAGTTGATAAAATATCGCTGAATGATATCTCAAAAGAGCAGTCAAGGGTTAGATTTTGAGTATCTGTTTTTACCGTAACAGTATAGCAGCTTGAATCAACTGTATTGCCGTCAATTTCAACTACAATTGAGCTTTCATTAAGTGTAAGACCGGATGACAGAGTATCGTGGAAGGTGTAAGAATATGTACTGTAATAAGATAAAGTACTGGGCATAGTACCTATAAGTTCGAAAGGAACATCATCGCCTATGCTGTAATCAGCTATATCGTTATAGTGTAAGCCGTACTTATCTGTATAATTAGAATCGGTATAATCCGGTTCATAAACCTTCTTTTCTACTGTGGGAATATCAGCCTTTGCATTTATTTCCACATCTTTTACAACTTCAAGAATATACTTTGTATAACTGCCGGCTGTACCGGAAAGATCAGCGCTGTCTTTTACAAAATAGTAGCCTGAGCCTGTAACCGTAATCGTAACAGTGCCTGAACCGCTGGCTGTAGTCGCATTTGCAGTCATATATGTGCCCACCAAATCAGCAAATGCTCTTGCCAAACTGCCGTCACTGCTTTTATTGTCAGATAAAACCTGTGCCACATCGGCAGCAGTTGAACAGCTTGCAAACAATGAAGCCAGTGTTACGCTTGTATCAGCTCCCTGATCATCTGCGACTGTTACGTTAGTAGATGTTGCGGCCTTCAATGCAGCAAGGAACTCAGCTGATTTAGTATCACTTTCGAAGCCTGAGCCCCATGTAATATCCGATAAGGTACTGCCGTCAAGATTTCCGGCAAATACCTGATAAGCTGCATATGTATGAGTGGCTGTGTCATTAGAACTGGTTGTTATTTTGATTGTGTAATCTGTAGTGCTCGTGTCTGTCGCCGCCGAAACGGTGAGAGTGCCGAGGTTCATTGCCAAAACCATTGCTATTGCGAGGAGGAGGCTAAAAAATCTTGTTACTTTCTTCATAAAAAGTATCTCCTTTCTTAGTTGTGGAGGTTGATAAGCGGTTCAGAAATAGGCCGAACGCCTGTTAAATTCAGCGGTATAAGTCTTAAATACTGCTTACAATTAAGTCTAAACCTGCGCAAATATTTAAGGCATTCGGTGTAATAACTGACGAAATCAATTACCCCCCCCCACATCGTTTATTGATATGTGTGAGTGTCCCATCTATTTTCGATTTTTTTACCTGATTTTGCTGAAAAGCCGAATTATCCCGAATTCGGCCTTTTGGCCTGATCTTATCTTTTTAAACATCACTCCTTTCCGTGGGATTTTACGCAAAAGACTTTCGATTTCTCCCTTTCGTTTTTATCCCCTCTTAATTTTATTACACAGTCTAAGCGCTGCCGCTCAAGTTTAAAGCTCAATACCCTAAGGGCAGTCGCTCAAACCTTTCCTGCGTTTATATAGAAGCAGAATCGCCGCCAGGCTTATGGCTGCGCCTGCTAAAATATACCTGTTTTCGCCGTTTCCGCCGCTTCCGGGAAGGGTTACTCCGGCTTCTCTTTCCTTATTTGTTATGGTGTAGGTCGTCATTTTCACCCCTTCGCCTGTGAGAAGATCCATAGGAGAAGAGGAGTTTGCCGTTTTAACAGTGTAATATGTGCCGTTTTCGTCCTTGTAGAAAAGAACGCCGGCCTTGTCGGAATATGTAACGGTTGTGGTTGTTGTGGTGTTGCCCTCGCCGTCAGTCTCCGTTGTGCTTGTTGCAGCTGCGGTAAGGGTTGACAAATAAGCTTCAAACAGGGCCTTCACTGCGGCCGTGTCTGAGTCATTAACCGTATATGTTACTGAACCTGAGCTGTCAACAGTCTTTGTGAAGAGAGTGTTTCCACTGCCGTCATAATATACTGCCGTGCCGCTGCTGTCTTCCGACTTTGTGGCAATGGTGACTCCGCCGCTGGAATAGCTCGTTTCTCCGTTGTAAGATGAAGAAACAAAATTATCGCTTTCCAAATATTCATCGATATATTTTGCCATTTCCTCAGCTTCTGTTTCGCTGTAGGTTGTCAGGGAGTAGGTTGTTGTATAAGCCGCCGCAGCGCCCGAAACAACTGTTTCCTCTATATAATAGGCGTTGTAGCCTATAACGGTGTCGTTGCCTGCCGTTTCATAAACCGGGTAAGAGAGAGTGTCCCAGGAGACCGACCAGCTGTTGGCGGCGTTGAGAGTGCCGCTTTCAACCTCTACGCCCTCCTCAGCGGAGTTGTATGTGTAGAAATATTCCGCATAATAGATATAGCTTTGGCCGAATTCAACTCTTTTGATTTCATAGGTGCCGTATTCGTCAAGCTCAACGGTAAAAATAACCGCTCCGCTGACGCTTTCAGTGTCAACGCTTACCGGGCTGCTGCCTGCGCCGTCGCCGGAATATATTGTTTTTCCTCCGCTTGTGACGGTCAAAACGCCGGCTTCGCCGTTTTCTCCTTCTTTGTATACAACAACATAGGATGTACCCGAAGGAGCCGCAAGGGTGAAGGCCTGACCGATTGTGTTAAGCTGGTTAGGGCGGTAGAAGCTGCCGTCTGTCTGGACATAGCTGCCGCTGATATACAAATAATATTTAAGACCTGCACTTTTAGCCTCTGACATTGAACAGCCGTAAAGGGAAACATAATTTCCGTCAGAATCAAGATAATACAGATTGGTTATCTTGCTGTTGTCATTGCTGTAGCTTGAGCTGGCACTTCTGAATACATATAAGTTTCCAGCTGAATCTTTTACACATACGGCGATTCTGCTGTCGTTGGAGTAAGCACCGGCTGTCGTATAATATCTTGTAAAGTCAACCTCTACATATACAGGCTCTTCATCAGTTCCCGTGTTTACATAATATTTTGCAGCTGAAACAGCGCTGCTGTTATATAAGGTATATCCGCCGCTGCCGTCTTCAATATATAAGCTTGTCAGATCATCACCGGATCCGTCATGATCGGTAAACTGATAATATGTTGAGCCGTCGGCGGTTACATA